>JBBRHT010000171.1:0-4774 GCA_038222295.1 Lysobacterales bacterium | reverse complement strand
TGGACCCAGGTCGACGGCCAGGGTCATGGCGCGCGATCGTCCGCCGCGCAACTCGCCCGCGCATTGCCAGCGGCCCGTCGCGGGCCGGCGCAACCCGCAGCGCCAGGCCAGGTCACGGAAGTGGTAACCCATGTCGGCGGCATCGAGGCTGCGCGCGGTCAGGACAAGCTCGCCTTGCGAGGCCTCGGCCGGCCAGTCAAGGCGCACGTGCACGTCCTCCAACCTGGCGACGGATGTCACGACATGCGCGACATGCATCTGCACGGTGCGCGCGATCGCCGGTGACGCGGGCAACCACGCCAGCACGCACGCAACCAGGAGCAGCAGGGGTACCATCGGTCGACACATGCAGGCAAGCATACCGATGACAGGCGGATCCCGATGACACCGCGCATCCTGCTGGTCGAGGACGACCCCGTGAGTCGCGCGTTCCTCGGCGCAGCTGCCGAGGCGCTGCCAGCCATCGTCGACGTCGCCGGCACCTGCGCCGCCGCGATGGACTGGGCGCTGCAAGGCCCGCATGACCTGTGGCTGATCGACGCGAACCTGCCTGACGACACCGGGGCTGCCCTGCTCGCCCGCCTGCGAGCGCGCTTTCCGGGCACGCCAGCCCTGGCACATACGGCCAGCGAGCATCCCGGGGAACATGCAGCGCTGCTGGCCGCGGGGTTCATCGACGTGCTGGTCAAGCCGATCGCGATGCTGGACCTGCAGACCGCGATCTGCCGCACGCTGGGCTTCGACCGGGCGATTCCCGCCGGCGGAGCGCGATTGTGCGCGAACCTCCCCGACTGGGACGACGCCGCCGCGCTCGCCACATTGAAGGGCGAGCGGGCGCACGTGCTCGCATTGCGGCGACTGTTCCTGGACGAACTGACGCAACAGCGCGATGCCGTGATCGCCGCCGTGCGGGACAAGGACGTGCAACGGGTCCGGCGCACCCTGCACCTGCTGCGCGCGAGTTGCGGTTTCGTCGGCGCCGCACAGCTGGACGATGCGGTGCGGGCACTGGAGTCCGATCCACAGTCCGCGCTTGCATTGCGTCGCTTCCAGGCGGCGGCCGATGCGCTGCTCCGACACGACCGCACTGCCGCCGCGGTGGCAGTGACCGCGCGAACCTAATCCGGATCCGGCGGCCGCGGCGTGATTCGGCCGAGTTCCCCAAGCAGGTCCCAGGACTTGAGGCCGCGGCCACCCAGCAACTGCAGCAGCACCGGTCGCAACGCCCGCCGCAGTCCGGCGAGGTCGTCCGCATCGGGCTTCTCGTCCCCGGCGAGCGACAACAGCGCCCGGCCCGTCGCCGCGGCGCTGCGATCATCGTGTCCCCGATCGCTGAGCAGCCGGCGTGGACCGTGCTCGGGATCCAGTCGGTAACGCGCGGCCGGGTCGATCGCGGCGCCATCTCCATCCTGGTCGAACGGAAACCCGAATCCCAGGGCATCCAGCAGGTCGCGCTCGAAACGTCGCAGGCTCCATGCAATGGACGACTCGGAGCCCAGGCGTCGCCGGACCATTGCGTAGGCATCGAACAACTCGGGAAGCGGATCCTGCCGTGGCGCCAGCCGCAACACCAGTTCGTTGATGTAGAACGCGGCAAGCGTCGCCTCGCCCGCGAGTTGTGGTGCGGCATCGAGCGCTTCGGCCGAGCGCAACTGCGCCAGCTCGCCGCGCTGGACGGCATCCACCCGGATGTATTGCAGCGGCTGCAAGGCCGCGCGCATCACCTGTCGCTTCGGACCCTGCACCCCGCGCGCCAGCAAACCCAGCCGCCCGTGGCTCTGGCTCAACACCTCGATCAGCAGGCTGCTTTCGCGCCAGGGGCGCGCGTGCAGGACATAGGCCGGTTCGTTGTCGATGCGCATGGTCGCGGACTATCCACCCGCAGGATCCTGGACGTGTGCAGGGAACTGGATCAGTCGTGGTAGCCCAGCGTGCGCAACGCGGCTTCGTCGTCCGACCAGCCCTCGCGCACGCGGACCCAGGTCTCGAGGAACACCTTGTTGTCGAACAGCCGTTCCATCTGCTCGCGTGCACGACTGCCGATCTCGCGCAGGCGGGTGCCGCCCTTGCCGATCACGATGGCCTTCTGCCCGTCGCGCTCGACCCAGATCACCGCGCCGATGCGCAGCAGGTGCCCGCCCGGCGTGTTGCGCAACGGCTCCTCGACGAAGCTTTCGATCTCGACCGTCGTCGAGTACGGCAATTCCGCGCCGAGCTGGCGCATCAGCTGTTCGCGCACCAGTTCACCGGCGAGGAATCGCTGGCTCTTGTCGGTGATCTCGTCGTCGGCATAGAGCGGTGGTTGCTGCGGCATCAGTTGCAGAAGGGTCGACACCAGCGGCTCCAGGCCCTTGCGCTTGAGCGCGGAAACCGGATGCACCGCGGCGAATTCGCGCCCCGCGTTGACCTCGCCCAGGAACGGCAGCAACGCGCTCTTGTCCTTGATGCGATCCACCTGGTTGACGGCCAGCACGACCGGCACGCCAGCGGATTTCAGCGCCTCGTAGGCCAGCGTGTCGCCATCGTCCCAGCGCCCCGCCTCGATCACCAGCACTGCCGCGTCCACGCCTTCCAGCGCGCCGCGCGCCGCACGGTTCATCCATCGATGCATCGCCGACGCAGTCGCCTTGCCCTGGTCGCGGTGGATGCCGGGCGTATCGACCAGCACCAGCTGCCCGTTGTCGAAGCTGGCAATGCCCAGCAGGCGGTGCCGTGTCGTCTGCGGCCGGCTGGAGGTGATGCTGACCTTGGCCCCGACCAGTGCATTGACCAGGGTCGACTTGCCGACATTGGGCCGCCCGATCACGGCGACATGACCTGCGCGAAAACCTTCCTGCGTGCTCATTCCAGTGCGATCCGTTGCAGGGCCGCCTCGGCGGCGGCCTGTTCGGCGGCCCTGCGCGAGGTGCCGCCGCCTTCAGTGGCGATGGTGGGGTCGGCCAGGGTGCAGCCGACGCGAAATCGTTTGTCGTGGTCGTCGCCAGACTCTTCCAGCAGGACGTACACCGGCAGCGCCCGCTGGCGTGCCTGCAGCCATTCCTGCAGCCGCGTCTTTGCGTCCTTGCCGACCTGGTGCAGTGGCGGCAACGCCGCCAGCAATGGCTCGAACCACTGCAGCACCGTGTTCCTGCAGGCATCGAGGCCGCCGTCGAGGTACAGCGCGGCGATCACGGCTTCGAGCGCGTCGGCCAGGATCGAATCGCGGCGATGTCCGCCGGTCTTCATTTCGCCTGGCCCCAGGTTGAGGCGCGCACCCAGCTCGAGGCTGCGCGCGACGGCCGCCAGCGCCGATTCGCGCACCAGTTCGGCGCGTGCCCGCGTCATCGCGCCTTCGTCCGCCTTCGGCCACCGTGCGTACAGCTGCTCGGCAATGATCAGGTTGAGCAGCGCGTCACCGAGGAATTCGAGACGCTCGTTGTGCGGACTGCCGGCGCTGCGATGGCTCAGCGCCTGGGTCAGCAGGCTGCCGTCGGCGAAGGCGTGGCCCTCGAAAACGGCAGCATGGGTTGGATTACTCGTCGCCACCGCGCCGGGTCATGTTCTCGGTCGCGTGGAACTTGCCGACGACGTCGAGGTTGTAGATGAGGGGCTTGCGCACCTCGTAGTCAACGTCCATCTGCCAGCCCGCGTCGATCCGCTTGATCTTCACGTGCTCTGGCTTCACGTCCTCCGCGTAACTGATGTACAGCCGGCGGAAGAATGAGTCCTCGATCTTGGCCGGATCCTGGTCGGCGATGCCGGGCTCCGCAGCCAGCCCTTTGAGCGCCTGCTTGACCGCGTAGTACTCCGAATACATGGGAAGCAGCTTCATCCCGACGTAGGCGAACAGCCCCACCACCCCCAGGACGATCACGAACCCGATCAGGGTCATTCCGCTTTGCGTACGCTTCATTGCCATTCCCCTCGTGCGACCTGCGTTGATGTCGGCCAGCCTACAGAAATCCATCCGCGAAACCGGGAGCCCATCCCGGGTTCGCGCACTTACGGAATCCTGCTCCCAATTCGGTCGAAGTTCACCCCACCCGCACTGCGGTCCCAGCTCATCCAGATCAGGAAGGCCTTCCCGCGCAGGTCCGTCTCGGGCAGGAAGCCCCAGAAACGGCTGTCCTCGCTGTTGTCCCGATTGTCGCCCATGACGAAGTAGTTCCCGGCCGGGACCGTCCACTGGCCCTCTCCCTGGACGAAATAGGGCCGATCGTCGCGCTCCAGCACCGGGTGCGGCCTGCCGGGCAGATCCTCGGTCAGCAGCCGCGCGCCGCTCTCGTCCGACTCCTGGCCATTGCCGACATATCGGCCAAGCATCTTGTATTGCAGCGGCTTGCCGTTCACGTAGACCGTGTCGTTGCGATAGGCAATGGTGTCGCCGGGCAGGCCGACCACACGCTTGATCCAGTCTTCGTCGGGATGCTGCGGTGGACGAAAGACGACCACGTCGCCGCGCTTGGGTTCGCCGGTGCCGATGAACTTCTGGTTGGTGATGGGCAGCCGCAAGCCGTACGCAAACTTGTTGACCAGGATGAAGTCGCCGATCAGCAAGGTCGGGATCATCGAGCCGGACGGAATGCGGAAGGGTTCGGCGACGAAGCTGCGCAGGCACAGGACGACGGCCAGCACGGGGAAGAACGCCTTCGCGTAGTCGACGACCATCGGCTCCGTCGGCTCCAACAGGCCGGCGCGTGCCGCACGGCGCTTGGCGAGGTAGAGCTTGTCCAGCAGCCAGACCGCGCCGGAGAACAGCGTCAGTGCCACGAGGGCGATTTCAAACCAACGCATA
>JBBRHT010000170.1:0-4797 GCA_038222295.1 Lysobacterales bacterium | reverse complement strand
AGGGCGAGGGCGACGAGCCCGATGACGACGAAGCCGAATAAGCGCCTGCTCCTGCGCGATGCTTGATAAGGGCGGGCGGCGGCCGCATCTGGTTGGAAAGGCGACGATGCCCGTTGCCTGATGGAGTGACACGCCCTTGTTCGAACGTTCCCGCAAGGGTGAAATCGCCCTGTTGATCCAGCCCCACGCCGGCGGTCCGCCGGACGAGGGTGCCCTGGAGGAGTTCGCCGACCTGGCCCGCTCGGCGGGCGCAACCGTCGCCGCCACGCTCAATGCGCGGATGGACAAGCCCAACCCGGCGACGCTGATCGGCAGTGGCAAGCTGGAGGAAGTGAAGGCGGCCTGCGAGGCCACCGGCGCCGACCTGGTGCTGGTCAACCATCCCCTGTCGCCCGGCCAGGAACGCAACCTGGAAAAACTCCTCGAGCGGCGCGTCGTCGACCGCACCGGGTTGATCCTGGACATCTTCGCCCAGCGCGCGCGCAGCCATGAAGGCAAGCTGCAGGTCGAACTCGCCCAGCTCAAGCACATGGCCACGCGGCTGATCCGTGGCTGGACCCATCTCGAGCGCCAGCGCGGCGGTTCCATCGGCCTGCGCGGCCCGGGTGAAACCCAGCTGGAAACCGACCGCCGGCTGCTGCAGAAGCGCGTCGAGCAGTTGCAGAAGCGACTGGACAAGGTCGAAGTGCAGCACACGCAGATGCGTCGCGCACGCGTGCGCAGCGAACTGCCACGCGTGGCGCTGGTCGGCTACACCAACGCCGGCAAGTCGACGTTGTTCAATGCACTCACCGGCGCCGATGCCTACGCCGACGATCGCCTGTTCGCCACGCTGGATCCGACGGTTCGGCGCGTCGCACTGTCCGGCGGTCATGCGGTATTGGCCGACACGGTCGGCTTCGTGCGCGACCTGCCGCACGAACTGGTGGCCGCATTCCGCTCGACCTTGTCCGAAGCGCGCGAGGCGGATCTGCTGCTGCATGTCGTCGACGCCGCGGACCCGCTGCGCGAGGAGCGCATCGCGCAGGTCGGTTCCGTGCTGCAGGAGATCGGTGCCGGCGACATTCCGCAGCTGCTGGTGTTCAACAAGATCGACCGGGTCGAAGGGGCCATCGCCCGCCATGACCGTCCCGGCAACGGCGTGACCGGCGGCGCGCGTGAGCGCGTCTGGCTGTCGGCGCAAAGCGGCGAAGGCCTGCCGTTGCTGCGCCAGGCCCTCGGCGAACGCCTCGGCCTGCGACGCGTCCATGGCGAGTTGCAACTGCCGCCTTCCTCGGGCCGCCTGCGCGCACGCCTGCACGAACTCGGCGCCGTCCGCGAGGAGAGCCACGACGAGCATGGCTGGAACCTGCGGCTGGACCTGGCCGAAGCCGATGCCGTGCGGCTGGCCACGCTGGCCTACGGCGCGCCGCTGCAAGCCTTGCTGCCCGAGCCGGTCGTGAGCCCCGCGTAGGCCTGTCCGGTTAGAATCCGCCTGGTCGGCAGCCACATGGCTGCCAGCCCGCATCACTGGCGCAGCGTTACGCGCATTCGTTATCAATCTTGGAGCAGGCATGGCCTGGAACATTCCCGGCGGCGGGTCCGGCAAGGACGGTCGCAACACCCGCCAGCGCAGCGGCGGACCGTTGGATCGCTGGCTGGAACCCTTGCGCGGCCTGTTCGGCGGCAGCGGCGGCGTGGCCCGGTGGGTCGGCATCCTCGCCGCGCTGTGGCTGGTCTTCAACTGCTTCGTGCTGGTCACCGAGCAGCAACGCGGCGTTGTCCTGCAATTCGGGCAGTTCTCGCGCGTGCTGCAGCCCGGGCCACACCTGAAGTGGCCGTGGCCGGTCGAGCGCGTGATGAAGGTCAACGCGACCCAGAGCCAGGCGTTCAACGACACCGTGCCGGTGCTGACCCGCGACGGCAACATGGTCAGCGTCGAGCTCAACGTGCAATACCGCATCAGCGATCCGCAGTTGTACCTGTTCGGCACGCGCGACGCCAAGAAGGTGCTGGAGCAGGCGGCGTTGAGCACTGTGCGCGAAACCGTCGGTCGCTCGGACCTGGACACCGTGCTCGGTGCACGCGGCGGCCTGATCGGCACCGTCAACCGCCAGCTGCAGGCATCGCTGGATGCCTACCACACCGGCCTGACCGTGTCGGAGCTCAACCTGCAGAACGCACGCTTCCCCGATGAAGTGAAGGATGCATTTGACGAGGCGCAGCGCGCCAACGCAGACAAGACCACCGCGATCAACCAGGCCAAGGCCTACGCGGCGAAGGTCGTGCCGGAAGCGCGTGGCGAGTCGGCGCGCCTGCGCACCACGGCCGCAGGCTACAAGACCGCATCCATCGATCGCGCCACCGGCGATGCGACCCGCTTCTCGCTGTTGCTCGACCAGTACAAGCTCGCTCCCGACGTCACGCGCAAGCGCCTGTGGCTGGAAACCGTGCAGCAGGTCCTCACCGAAAACCGCAAGATCATCGGCGATGGCAGGCAGTTGATCTACGTCCCGATGGGAGCGACAGCCGCCGACAATGCCGCGGCTCCCGCCGTGGTGCCGGCCGACGCCGCGTCGCCAACGGTGAATGCCACTACCAGTGAGGCCCGTCCGGACCGCAGCCAGCGACCGACGGGACGTGAGGAGCCTTCGCGATGAAATTCTCTGCCTGGATCCCGCTGGCGATCGCCGCGTTGCTGGCCCTGTTCGGATCGGTCTATGTCGTGTCCGAAGGCCAGACCGCCATCGTGCTCAACCTGGGACGGCTCGTGCGCAGCGACGTCGGCCCCGGCCTGCACTTCAAGATCCCGTTCGTCGAGAGCGCGCGCATCTACGATCGCCGCCTGCAGGTCCTGGACGCCAATCCCGAGCGCTACCTGACCTCGGACAAGCAGGACATCAGCCTGGACTTTTTCGCCATCGGCAAGATCCAGGACGTGCGGGCCTTCTATCGCGCCACCGGTGGCGACGAGGAAGTCGCGGTGCAGCGACTCGCGCCGATCATCAAGAATGCCCTCACCGGCGAGATCAATTCGCGCACGCTGCAGCAGGTCGTGTCCGGCAATCGGGAGGAAGTCGTCGCGCGCCAGCTGAACAGCATCAACAAGGGTGCGTCGACGCTGGGCGTGCAGATCATCGACATCCGCATCAAACGCGTGGACCTGCCCGAGGACAGCAACGTGCTGAAGTCGGTCTACGACCAGATGCGCTCGCAACGCCAGCAGGTCGCCAGCCAGTTGCGCGCCGAAGGCGTCGAACAGGCGCAGAAGATCCGGGCCGAAGCCGATCGCCAGCAGCAGGTGCTCGTCGCCGAGGCCGAGCGTGACGCGCAGAAGCTGCGCGGTGAAGGCGATGCCCAGGCGGCGGCCATCTATTCCGCCGCCTACGGCCGCGATCCCTCGTTCTACGCATTCCATCGCAGCCTCGAGGCCTATCGCAGGTCCTTCGCCGACGGCAAGGCCGTGATCGTGCTCGACCGCAGCGATCCGTTCCTGCAATACCTGCGCAGCGACAAGTAGGCGTGCACGATTTCCTCTCGGCACTGTGTCTGGTCGCGGTGCTCGAAGGCCTGTTCCTGTTCGCGGCGCCAGGTGGCTGGAAGCGCGCAGCGGAACAACTACATGCCATGTCCGACCAGCGCCTGCGTGCGGTGGGCGGCATCGTGGTCATCCTCGGGCTGTTGTCGCTGTATTTCGTCCGGGCGGGTTGATCGGGAGGCTGCTGGCGTTACTCGAGTTCCTGAAAGATCCTGTGGAAGCGACGTCAGTCGCGATTGGGACCCACCAGGCTCGGGGGCCGTTATCGCGACTGACGTCCCTCCCGCAAAAGCGGCTTTTGGCACCGCACTGGCCCCACCCCGGCAAAACCCGGATAATGCGCAAAAGCCGGGGGGCGATCCTCCGGCTTTTTTCGTGGCGCCGCGACGGCATCCGTCTACGTGGGGCTCCGCCGCGCCGCCGCGCGCTGGTCAATCCGCCAGCCGAATCAGAAAAACACAGGAGTTTCACATGGGTCAGTCAGTCGTCGTTCTCGGGGCCCAGTGGGGCGATGAAGGCAAGGGCAAGATCGTCGACCTGCTGACCGAGCAGGTCGGCGCGGTCGCGCGCTTCCAGGGCGGCCACAACGCCGGACACACGCTGGTCATCGGCGGCAAGAAGACCGTCCTGCACCTGATTCCGTCCGGCATCCTGCACCCCGGCGTGCTGTGCCTGATCGGCAACGGCGTCGTGCTGTCGCCGGCAGCGCTGAAAAAGGAAATCGGCGAGCTTGAGGCCGAAGGCATCGACGTGCGCTCGCGGCTGAAGATCAGCCCGGCGACGCCGCTGATCATGCCGTACCACATCGCACTGGACCAGGCGCGCGAGAAAGCGGCCGGCGGCAAGGCGATCGGCACCACCGGGCGCGGCATCGGCCCCGCGTACGAAGACAAGGTCGCGCGTCGCGGCATCCGTGTCGCGGATTTGCATTACCCACGCCAGCTTGCCGAGACGCTGCGCAGTGCGCTCGACTATCACAACTTCGTGCTGACAAAATATCTCGGCGTGGACGCCATCGATTTCCAGAAGACGCTCGACGAGGCGCTGGAATTCGGTGCGTATGTCGAGCCGATGAAGTCCGACGTCTCCGGCATCCTTCACGAGCTGCGCAAGCAGGGCAAGCGCGTGCTGTTCGAGGGCGCGCAGGGGTCGCTGCTGGACATCGATTTCGGGACCTATCCCTATGTCACGTCTTCCACGACAACCTCGGGGGCCGCGGCCTCCGGGACGGGCGTGGGACCGGGCGCGATCGGGTTCGTGTTGGGCATCGTCAAGGCCTA
>JBBRHT010000169.1:0-4850 GCA_038222295.1 Lysobacterales bacterium | reverse complement strand
CAGATGTTCCGCGTCTCCACGCTGGACCTGGCCAACTTGCCGCATGGCAAGGACGGAGAGGTCGATTTCTCGCGCGACTTCTTCGGCAAGGAAACCTTCCTCACGGTGTCCGGACAACTAAACGTCGAGGCGTACTGCCTCGCCCTGAGCAAGGTCTACACCTTCGGGCCGACCTTCCGCGCCGAGAACAGCAACACCAGCCGGCATCTGGCCGAGTTCTGGATGATCGAGCCGGAAGTCGCATTTGCCAATCTTGCCGACAATGCGCAGCTCGCCGAAGACTTCCTCAAATACCTGGTCCGCGCGGTGCTGCACGAACGCGGCGACGACCTCGCCTTCATCGCCGAGCGCGTGCAGCCCGATGCGATCACGCGGCTGGAAGCCTTCGTCAATGCACCATTCGAGCGCATCGACTACACCGACGCGATCGCATTGCTGCAGAAATCCGGGCAGAAGTTCGATTTCCCGGTCGAATGGGGCCTGGACCTGCAGACCGAGCACGAGCGTTGGCTGACCGAGCAACACGTCGGTCGTCCGGTGGTGGTGATGAACTACCCCGAGCACATCAAGGCGTTCTACATGCGCCTCAACGACGACGGCAAGACCGTCGCGGCGATGGACGTGCTGGCGCCCGGTATCGGCGAGATCATCGGTGGCAGCCAGCGTGAAGAACGCCTGGACGTGCTCGACGCGCGCATGGCGCAGTTCGGCCTGGATGGCGAACACTACGGCTGGTATCGCGATTTCCGCCGCTACGGCAGCGTGCCGCACGCCGGCTTTGGCCTGGGATTCGAGCGATTGGTCGTCTACGTCTGCGGCTTGTCCAACATCCGTGATGCACTGCCCTACCCGCGTGCGCCCGGCCAGGCGGAGTACTGATGGCGATGACCACGGACGTCATCCTGTTTTTCGCCCTGCTCTTCGTCGCGACCGCGATCGCCGGCGCCACCGCATTCGTCATCTTCTGGCCGTTGACGCTGGTGCATGTCCGCGATCGGCAGCCGGGCATCGCCGCCCGATTGGGCCAGGGCGCCTTCCTCAAGCCATCGGCGCTGGGCTGGCTGTTGCGGGGCGGCTATCGCGAAGTCCGCGATCCCTCGCTGAGCGGGCTCGCCACGCCGGCCAGGATCTCGCTGATGGTGATCCTGCTGGGCCTGTCGCTGGCAGGTCTGTTGTGGCTGGTATCGGTCGTGATGGCATGAGCGACGAATGGTGGCTGGCGACGCTGGGCCGGACGCTGGTCTGGGCCCGGCTGCGCGTGCGCGACGCAGGCACCGCCGAGGTCTTCGACAGCGATGGCAATACGCTTGCCTACGACAGCGAGGACACCGCCCGCGCGGCGCTGATGGATGCCGAGTTCGTCGCATTCGACGGGCTGGATGCGCAGGATGCGCGGGAGCGCGGTTTCGACCTGGAGGAAGCACGACCGCCGCAGGCCGACAACGACGACGCCTTGCGCGCGCGGATGTTCCAGGCGTTGGGCCAGCACCGCTGACGATCCACTGTCGCTGCGCACCCCTGCATCATCACGCCGCCACGGCGGCGCATCACCAGCCGCATCGGAGAAGACTGGATGGACTTGAACCTGAGCGGCAAGCACGCGCTGGTCTGCGGCGGTTCGGACGGCATCGGCCGCGCAGCGGCGCAGGAACTCGCGCTGCTGGGCGCCGATGTGACCGTCCTGGCGCGGCGCGCCGAGGTCCTGCAGGAAACCGCCGCAGCACTGCCTTGCCGCGATGGACAGCAACATGGCTGGATCCAGGCCGACCTTGCACTGACCGATGCGCTGCGAGCCCAGGTCCAGGCGCTGGTCGCGGGCAAACCGGTACACATCCTCATCAACAACACCGGCGGGCCTCCGGGCGGCCCGGCGCTGGCCGCCGACATCGCCGCTTTCCTCGATGCATTCACCCGTCACCTGGTCGCCAGCCAGACCATCGCGCAGGTGGTGGCTCCGTGCATGCAGGCGGCCAACTGGGGGCGCATCGTCAACGTCATCTCGACGTCGGTGCGGGAGCCCATCGTCGGGCTCGGTGTCTCCAACACGATCCGCGGTGCCGTTGCGAGCTGGAGCAAGACCCTGTCGCGCGAGCTGGGGCCATTCGGCATCACGGTCAACAACGTGCTCCCGGGTTACACGCAGACCGCGCGCATCGCCCAGATCGTCGCCGAACGCGCGCAGGCGTCCGGGCAGCCGGAAGCGTCGATCCTCGATGGAATGCGCAGCAACGTCCCCGTCGGCCGCTTTGCGCAGCCGGCCGAGATCGGCGGCGTCATTGCGTTCCTCTGCTCGCCGGCGGCCGCCTATGTCAACGGGGTGTCATTGGCCGTCGACGGTGGACGGATGCAGTCGATCTGAAGGACGCAACCACCCGCATCCCGTCCCAACGCGCGCGGCGGCGCGACGGGCGCATGCAGTCGATCCGGGGAATCGACAGCCCGGATCCGCCTGTCCGGGGCGCGCGACGCCTGGCCGGCCCCTTTTCGCAAGCAAGGCTGCTTCGCGGCGCGGCGCCCACGCGATAAGCTTGGAGGATGCGCTTCAAACACTGGATCGACGGCCACGCATGCGACCCGGCGAGCGATCGCTGGCTCGACGTCTTCGATCCGGCGACCGCCCGTCCGGTGGCGCAGGTCGCCGCCGGCAATGCGGATGATGTCGAGAAAGCCGTCACCGCTGCCCGGCGGGCCTTTCCGCAATGGTCGTCCGCCTCCAGCATGGAACGCGCGCGCTGGCTCGAGCACCTCGCCGATGCGCTGGAAGCGCGACTGGATGAGTTCGCGCAGGCCGAATCACGCGATGGCGGAAAACCAATCCGGCTCGCGCGCGACATCGAGATCCCGCGCGCCATCAGCAACCTGCGGTTCTTCGCACATGCGGCCACCCAGTTCGCGAGCGAGTCCCATCACGGACAGGCCGGGCTGAACTACACCCTGCGCCAACCCCTCGGCGTGGTCGGCACCATTTCTCCGTGGAACCTGCCGCTCTACCTGCTCACCTGGAAGATCGCCCCCGCGCTTGCGGCCGGCAACACGGTGGTCGCGAAACCGTCCGAAGTCACGCCGCGCACCGCGACCATGCTGGGCGAACTGGCCGCCGACATCGGACTGCCCGCGGGCGTGCTCAACATCGTCCATGGGCTCGGCCCCGACGTCGGTGAGGCGCTCGTGACTCATCGCGACGTGCGCGCGATCTCGTTCACCGGCAGTACCGCCGTCGGCAAGCGGATCGCCACCATGGCTGCGCCGCTGCTGAAGAAAGTGTCGCTGGAAATGGGCGGCAAGAATCCCACCCTGGTCTTCGCCGACAGCGACTGGCAGGCGCAGATCGCGACGATCGCGCGATCGGCCTTCCAGAACTCCGGACAGATCTGCCTGTGCGGCTCACGCATCCTTGTCGAACGCAGCATCTATCCGGCGTTCCGCGACGCACTGGTTGCCCAGGCCACATCGCTGCGCGTTGGCGATCCCGCCGATGAGGACACCGATCTCGGGCCGCTGGTCTCGCAGGCGCATTTCGACAAGGTCATGAAGGCCATTGCCCACGCACGCGAAGACGGTGGCAACGTGCTCTGCGGCGGACAAGCGCTTGAACGCCCGGGCTGGTTCATCCCGCCGACGATCATCGATGGCCTGGGACAGGATTGCGCCGGCAATCGCGACGAGATCTTCGGGCCCGTGGCCACGCTGCAAGCCTTCGACACCGACGCGCAGGCGCTGGCAATGGCCAACGCCAGCGACTATGGGCTGGCTGCATCCATCTGGACACGCGACATCGGCCGCGCCCATCGCCTGGCCGCGGGCATCCATGCGGGCGTCGTATGGATCAATACGTGGATGATGCGTGACCTGCGCACGCCGTTCGGCGGCATGGGCCAATCCGGCCTGGGCAGCGAAGGCGGCTTCGAGGCCATGCGTTTTTTCACCGACACCAGAAACATTGGGATCTTCATCGGATGACCGAACTGAGCGAACTGCTACGCAACAACCGCGAATGGGCCGCGAGCGTCTGTCGCGAAGATCCCGGGTTCTTCGAGCGCCTGTCGATTCAACAGGCGCCGAAATACCTGTGGATCGGCTGCTCGGACTCGCGCGTCCCGGCCAACCAGATCATGGGGCTGGCACCGGGCGAGGTCTTCGTCCACCGCAACATCGCCAACGTGATGGTCCATACCGACCTCAACTGCATGTCGGTCATCCAGTTCGCCGTCGACGTACTGCATGTCGAGCACATCCTCGTGGTCGGACATTACGGCTGCGGCGGCGTGCACGCGGCACTGCACGGAACCCGCGTCGGCCTGGCGGACAACTGGATCCGGCACGTCGGCGACGTGGCCCAGAAGCATTCGGCGCTGCTGGACCTGGTTGAGCCGCCGCTGCGCAGCGACCGGCTTTGCGAACTCAACGCCATCGAGCAGGCCGAGAACGTGTGCCTGACCACCGTCGTCACCGATGCCTGGGCACGTGGACAGGCGCTGTCGGTCCACGGTTGGGTTTACAGCCTGCACGACGGACGGGTACGCGAACTTGGCATGGACGTGGACTCGGCCGAGTCGCTGGAGCCTGCGTATGCCAACGCGCTGTCGCGCCTGCGCGGCAGCCAGGGTGACGAATGATGCCGGCCATCCAAGCCCCATCGGCACCCCGGCCGGTCGGCAACTACCCGCACGCGCGACGCGTGGGCAACCTGCTGTTCCTGTCCGGCGTCGGTCCGCGTGACCCGGCGACCAACGAAGTCCCCGGCAACGAGGTCTACGCCGACGGCCGCGTGCGTCGTTACGACATCGCCGCGCAGACGCACGCCGTCCTGGCCAACGTCCGCGCGGTGCTGAAGGCCAGCGGCGCACAGT
>JBBRHT010000168.1:0-4920 GCA_038222295.1 Lysobacterales bacterium | reverse complement strand
CGGCGTTGTCGCTGTAAGCCGACAGCGTGTGCTCCGGCGTCTGGGCGTGCGTGTACTTGATCATCTTGAACAGCGAGGTGGGCTGTTCACGACCGTCGATCGTCCACGATGCATTGAAGATCTTGTGCCTGCAGTGCTCGGAGTTCGCCTGGGCGAACATCATCAGCTCGACGTCGGCCGGATCGCGGCCCAGTGCGCCAAAGCGCGTGCGCAGGTAGTCGATCTCGTCTTCGGCCAGCGCCAGCCCGAGGCGCACGTTGGCGGCCTCCAGGTCATCCAGCGCAACGCGATGCAGCGCACCGCGCGCGGGCTGGACGAACAAGCCCGCCGCCGCGTCGCGGTCGGGCAGGATCGACTGGGTCATCGGATCGTGCAGCAATGCCGACAGCGCGGCCTGCCGGCCCGGATCGGCTGGCCAATGCAGCAGGTCGATGCGGGTGCCGTGCTCCACGCGCCGGATCGGCTGGCGGGCACCGTGCAGCAGCTCGGTCGCCTTGCTGGACCAGGGCGAGATGGTCCCCAGCCGCGGCACCACGAATCGGCTGACGGCGCTGGCGTCCTGCGGCTGCAGTCCGGTGCTCGCCTGCAGGATCCTGCACAGCGCATCGAGGTCCGGCGAGGCGACGCCAGTGCCTGCGCTTGCCGGTTCGATCCAGTAACTGGACCACGCGCCAACGATGCGAACGTCGGGATGGATGGCCTGCAGGCGGGCTTCGAGCCGCGCGCGGCGGAATGGCGACAGGGCCGGAAGGCCCTCGAGGACGATCATGTCCGGCGGAACCGAGGAAAACGGCCGCTCATTGTAGCGAAGCCGGCGCTGGGCCGGCTGCGGAGCTGACGACGGGGCTCAGCGCGACCCGGTGGCGGTGCTGGCCACCGGCGTGGCGCCATCGGCGGCGATCTTGTCGAGCACCTTGCGCAATTGCGCCGGCGGCACATAGCCGCCGACCTGGATGCCACCGCTGGTGAGGATCATCGGCGTCCCGGTCAGGCCCATGCGCTGGCCGAGCTTGTATTGCATGGTGACCGGGTTGTTGCAGTTGCGATAAGGCACCGGGCGATCGTTCTTGGCGGCGGTGAGTGCGGCCTTCTTGTCGGGCGAGCACCAGACGGCGACCATTTTCCTGAAGTCCTCGCTGCCCAGGCCCATGCGCGGGAAGGCGACGTATTCCACCGCGATGCCCTGCTGGTTGTAGTCGGCGATCTCGCTGTGCAGCTTGCGGCAATACGCGCATTCGACGTCGGTGAAGACGGTCACCGTGTATTTCGGGTGCGCCGGCGCAAAGACGATGCGGTCGCTGGCGGGAATGGTCGTCAGCAGCTTGCTGCGCAGCTGGGCCAGGCTGGCCTCGCCAAGGTTCTTCTTCGCGGCGACGTCGTACAGCGACCCCTGCAACAGGTACCTGCCGTCATCGCTGACGTAGATCACTTCGCCGTTGACGATGACCTGCTGGAAACCCGGCAGCGGCGATGCGGAAACCTGGTCAATCTCGACCTGGGGGTTGATCGCATGGATGGCCGCTCGTGCACGCGCTTCCGGGGTGCCGGCGGCAGCGATGGCAGCGGGCAGTTCGGCCTTGGCTGGCTGGGCTCCGGGCCTGGCGGCCGTCGTTGGCGGGCTGGTCTGCGCGCAGGCGGACAGGCTGATGGCACTGAGCAGGGTCAGGAGCAGGCGTTTCATCGAGGGCAGGTCTCCGGGAAGCGCCAAATCGTGGCGGGAGGTCATTGGGACCGGCACCGGCGCGATGGGTTCAGCCGATTGTCGCACGCACCCCGCCGCCGGACCGGCCGTCAGCCCCGCGGATGATGCCGCTGGTGCAGCCGCTTGAGCTGTTCACGCGCCACCAGCGTGTAGATCTGCGTCGTCGACAGGGAACTGTGGCCCAGCAGCATCTGCAGCGCGCGCAGGTCGGCGCCGTGGTTCAGCAGGTGGGTGGCGAAACTGTGCCGCAGGCCATGCGGACTGATGCGTCGCCGATCGATGCCGGCGACCGCGGCGTAGCGTTTGACCAGCGTCCAGAACTGCTGCCGCGTGGGCGCCTCGCCCTGCCCGCCCAGGAACAACGACGACAGCACACGGCTGCCGGCCAGTGCAGGGCGCGACGTGGCGAGGTAGGTCTCCAGCCAGTGCTGGGCCTCCTCGCCCAGTGGCACCAGCCGCTCCTTGCCGCCTTTTCCCACCACGCGCAGCACGCCCTGGCGCAAATTGATCGCGGTTGCCGGCAGCGTCGTCAGTTCGCTCACGCGCAATCCGGCCGCATACATCAGCTCCATCATGGCGCGATCGCGCAGGCCCAGCGCCGTTGTCGTGTCGGGAGCGGACAGCAAGGCCTCGATCTCGCTTTCGGCCAGCGCCTTGGGCAACAGGCGCGGCAGCCGCGGCGGTTCCAGCAGCGCGGTCGGATCGTCCGTGCGTGCGCCCTTGCGCACCCGGTGCGCATAGAAGGCGCGCAATGCCGACAACAGCCGCGCATTGCTGCGCGGCGAATAACCGTCACGCGTGCGCAGCGCCAGGTAATCGAACAGCACGGCGCGATCGGCCGTGGCCAATCCGCCACCGCTGCCGTTGCGCCAGCGCGCCAATCCGCCCAGGTCGCGGCGGTATGCCGACAGCGTCTGCCGGGCCACGCCGGCTTCGGCCCACAGCGCATCGAGGAAGTCGTCGATCGCCTGCGCGTCATCGTCCTGCAGTGGCGGCAAGGCGCATGCGCGCGTGCGACGTTCGGCGGGGGTCATCGATGGCATCACCGGCAGCTTAGCGACGCCGGCAAGGGCCCGCTATGCTGGCGCGATGAATCCACCGCCCCGCAATCCGGCGTTGATCGGCTGGCGCCTGCTGGCGCTGCTGTATGACTTCTTCCCGGCGCTGGCGCTGTGGATGCTGGCGTCCGCGCTGTTCACGCTGGGCTATTACCTGAGCGGGCACGCCCCGCGCCAGAACATCGCGCCCTTCAGCCCGCTGCAGCTGCTGCTGTGGCTGGCGTGCTGGCTGCTGACCGGTGCCTACGCGGTGGTGAGCTGGCGACGTGGCGGCCGCACCCTGGGCATGCGGCCGTGGCGACTGCGTGTGGTCGCGGCGGACGGCGGGCCGGCAACGACGCGGGCGCTGATGCGGCGATATGCCATCGCTACCCTCTCGGTGCTGGCCGGGGGCTTGGGGTTCTGGTGGGCGCTGATTGATCGCGATGGACTGGCGTGGCACGACCGTCTCAGCCACACCCGGATGATGCGCCTGCCCAAGCACGCAGGCGGGTAATCACGCGCGCGGCGGCGCGCTCGAATGTGTCGCCCGTCGATTTCCTTGGCGGCGCGGCATGACCGTCTCAGCCACACCCGGATGATGCGCCTGCCCAAGCACGCAGGCGGGTAACCACGCGCGCGGCGGCGCGTTGGAATGTGTCGCCCGCCGGTTGACCTGGCGGCGCGCCTAGAGATTGCGCCGTGTCGGCAACAGCAGGTTCCCGAACAGCAATCCCGCAATCAGTGCCAGCAGGACATTCAGTACCGTCAGCGCCGCGGCCTGGCCGGCGGCGACATCCTGCTGCTGCACCAGGTTCAACATGCCGCGCAGGCTGGCGCTGCCCGGTACCAGCATCAGGATGCCGGGCACGCGCACCAGCGCGCCGGGCCGCTGCATCCAGCGCGCATAGCCATTCCCGGCCGCGGTCAGCAGCATTGCCGACAGGAAGATCCCGGCAGGGCTTCCCCAGGCCTCGCCGGCCAGCCGTGAGACCAGGTAACCGGCCACCGCCGACAGCATCACGATGGGATAGTCTCGGCGCGCGGTGCGGAACAGCAGCGCAAAGGCATAAGCCGCCAACGCCAGGGCTAGCCACTCAACCCAGTCGGGCTGCGGTCGCCAAGCCCTCACCTGCGGCGTGATGCCGACAAGGTTGGCGAGCGTCAACGCGATCACGGTGCCGACCGACAGCTTCATCACCGTGGTGAGCGCGCCCGCAAAGCGTGCGGTGCCGGACACCAGGTGCTGGCTGGTCAGCTCGTTGACGGCATTGGTCAGGCTCATGCCCGGCACCAGCACGATCAGCGAGGCGACGATCACGGTGTTGAGGTTGAGTGGTGCGACGAAGCTGGCGACCGCGATTGCGATGAAACCGGCCAGCAGCGCTGCCAGCGCATCGCCGGCTTCCTTGAGTTGCGGCCGGTGCCGGGTGGCAAGGTCCAGCAGCCCGATCAGCAACCCGGTACCGCCCGCGGTGGCGATGTCCAGCCACGGCAGTCGCAACAGGCCGGCAACCGCTCCGGCGGCCAGCCCATAGGCGAAGACCAGCATGAACTTCGCGCGCGTGCTGGGCGGTTGGGCCAGGGCGCGCAACGCGGCGCGACCGGCGGCGAGATCCAGGCGGCCGGCCACGACGTCGTCCGCGATGCGGTCGGCTTCGCACAACTTCGCCAGGTCGGTGTCGCCCGGCGGCAGCCGGATCACGCGGGTGGAGTCGCTCTCGCCTGGCGGACGGGCCGGATCGCTGAAGGTCAGGATCAATCCGGTCGGGTTGGACCACGGCTCGCATTCCATCTGCAGGCTGGTGGCGACCGAATCCAGTGCGCCTTCCAGCCGTTGCGCGGTGGTGCCGTATGCGTGCAGGTGTTCGGCCAGTTCCACCACGAAGGCCAGGCGCGCGGCATAGCTGGAAGGCGGTAGCGGAGTCGATGCTGCCATCGCGCCAGCATCGCATGGGCGGGCCAGGCGGTGACACATTGGCGTGAAGTGGCGCTGCTGCGGCGAGTCTGTATGCTCGCGCGGCAACCCTTTTCCCGGATGACGTCATGGGTGCCCGCGACACCGCACCGCGCATCGATATCGACCAGGAGGGTCCTGCAGGCGGCACTCCGCGCCTGCGCCTGCGGGGTCGCTGGACCTTGCGGTTTGCCACTGGCGTCGGCACCGCGCTGGCCGCCGCC
>JBBRHT010000167.1:0-4973 GCA_038222295.1 Lysobacterales bacterium | reverse complement strand
AGCCGAAGCGCGGGTCCTGGTCGAATGAGCGCGCGTCGCCGACGGTGAACGCATCGCGCACCGCGGCGCACACCTCATCGTCGATCGGGCCGGTCAGCCGCGCCAACGGGCGCTGGCCGTCGACATAGGTGCCGGGCAGCGAGGTGATCCATGCCTGGCACTTGTCTCCGCACGCCGAGGACAGCGCCGACATGTCGACGTGGTCGATGTACCCCATGCACTCGGCGTGCACCGGGCGGCTGTCGTCCGGTGGCGCTCCGTCACAGCGGTGCGCGCCCAGGTAGGGATGGTCGCGGCGCTCGCACAAGGCGCGTTTGGCCACGTCCTCGACGTGGTCGGTGGTCTCACCGACCCGTCCCAGCCGCGAGACGTAATCGATCCAGCGCAGCAGCGTCACCACGATCACCGCGATCACGCACAAGGTGACCACGTACAGCACCACGCGGCCGGACTGGCTGTAGAGGCCCGTCTGCAGCGCGATGATGCCGACCAGGCTGAAGAGGAACGAGCCGAGGAACGTCGCCAGCGCATTCTGGGCGGTGCGGTCCTCGCTCAGCAGGCGGGTCGCGCGCGGGGTGACGTTGCTGGTCGCCGAGCCCAGCGCCGACACCAGCGTGCTCAGCGAGAAGATCGTCACCGACAGCATGCTGGCGGCGATGATGTTGAGCAGGCTGTCGACCGCGTCGGCGCCGACCATGGCCGGCAGCTGGTAGGGGATCACCCGCGAGGCGAAGCTCGCCACCAGCGCCGTGGCCACACCCAGCAACGAGAACGCGCTCGCGCGCACCCACAGGCGGCGTCCGAGTTGCAGCAGCAGCCACTGAAGGCGTGTGGAGGGAGAGGACATCGTCGCGCGATCGTGCCCGAGCGCTACTGTGGCGCCGGGTAGGGCTGCGCCTGCAACAGCCTCGCCAGGTGCGCGGTGTTGCTGGCGATGGTCTTGATGGTCTCGGCGAGCTTCTTCGGCGTCTTCGGCAGATCCTTGTAATCGACGTCGCCCATGGCCTCGCCGACCCAGTACGGCGGAGTGCCACCGGGGATGGTGAAACCGACGTCGGTGAGTGCCTGGTAGAGCTCCGCGCAGACGTGGTGGGCGCCGTCCTCGTTGCCGACGACGGCGGCGATGGCGACGTGGCCGAAGGTCGGGTAGCGGCCGTCGTCGCCGATTTCCCCCAGGAACGCATCCATGCGCTCGAGCACGCGCTTGGCCAGGCTGCTCGGCTGGCCCATCCAGATCGGCGTGGCCAGCACCAGGATCTGTGCATCGAGCACCTTCTGCCGCAGTTGCGGCCACTGGTCGCCGTGGCCTTCGTCTGTCTTGACGCCGGGGTGCACGTCGAAGTCGGCGATGCGCGCGGAGTCGGTCTGGACGCCATGTGTCTTTAACGCGGCGAAGATTTCGTCCAGCAGTTTCTGCGTGGAGGACGGTTCGGGGCCGGACTTGAGCGTGCAGTTCAGGCCGAAGGCGCGCAGGGACATGGCGGGGCTCACAGGCGGGACAGCCCACTGTGCGCGTGGGGCCGTCGAGGCGATGTCGTCAACGGTTCCAAACAACGGGGACGGAGGCAATTATTCCAATACGGAACAGCCATCGAAGCATCCTGGCGCGGTTGATTCGACTTTGACCGATGATGGCGGGGCATCAATGGCCTCTGTCCAGATCCTTCGTGGCGCAATGCGCATCGCGAGCCGTGCGTCGTACCAGGGTTCCAGATAGTGGAAGGCGATCACCCGCTGATCATGGCGGGGCGACGAAGGCGTGTATCAACCTGCCAGGCACAGTGGGGCGGTGGCCAGTCGCGCGCAGTCGCCCCCGGCGCGCTTGCTTTCGTACAGCGCCCTGTCGGCCGCCGCGAGCAGGTGGTGGCGCGAACAGATGTCACTGCTCGCGATGCCGATGCTCAAGGTGGCGTCCACGCCGAGTCCGATGGCGGCGGTGGCGAAGCTGACCCGGATCGTTTCGGCGAGCGCCAGCAGCCCGTCGCCGTCAGTGTGGGTAACCGCGAGGGCGAACTCGTCGCCGCCCAGTCGGGCCGCCAGGTCCGCGCTGCGTGCGACGGCGTGCAGGCTCGCGCCGAGCGCGACCAGCACGGCGTCGCCTTGGCCATGGCCCTTGGTGTCGTTGACCACCTTGAATCGATCGACATCGATCAACAGCACGCTGATCGGGTAGTGACGTCGACCCGACCTGGCCAGCTCGTCCTCCCAGCGTGCGGTGAACGCGCGGCGGTTGGGCAGGCCGGTGAGCATGTCGGTGTTGGCCAGCAGTTCCATATGCCGGGCGGCCTGCGCGTGGAGGTCGGTCTGGCCGCGGGCATCGAGGGCATCGCGCTCGGCTAGGTCGGCACGTTCGACGGCCCGCCTTCGACTGACTTCCGAGTGCAGCAACCCCTGCAGGGCGTCGGCGATCAATTGCATCGAGGCGATCTGGTCGTCGCTGAGGACGACTGCGCGACGGCTGGCACCGCAGACCGTCCCGATCGGGCGGTCGTCGACCAGGAGCGGCAATGCAAAAAAACTGTTCATCCCCAGCGCGACGGCCCCCGACGTCGCAGGGACGGTGACACCCACGGCACTGGTTTGCGCGTGACCGGAGAGGAGCATCGACCGACACATGGAGTCCGCCCAGTCGATGCGGCCACCCTCGGGCAATTGCATCGCGCCGGTATTGAGGGACACCAGCACTTCCTGCTGCTGGTTCTCCCAATCGATAGCGGTGATGAAACTGGTTTCCATGCCGGTGATGTGCTGGACCAGCCGTAAAAGTGGTCGGCCGACCTGTTCGAGCTCGGACAGAAGTGCGGAGGGAATACAGACGGCCATGGTGGTTGTCGAGCCGGGGCAACAAATTGCCCAAGAGACTCCTGTCATATCGAGAAGGACCCGATACTGGACCTATTGTGCTGAACGAGGTGAAGGGCGCCACCGGATGATGGCGGGCGCCTCACCCGGTCGCACCCTGCCGGCGCCGACATCCTTGCTTTGACGCCAGGCGCGCGATGCGTCATCAGCACGTCCCGTCGCAGGTGCCCGCATTTTTAATTTGCATGGGCCAGCGGTCATGCAAGGAAGGTCGAACACCTGACCTTCAAACACCTGAAGTTGGACACTATCTTGGCGACGGTCGGCGCACGCCGATCGTCCAGCTCAACAAGCCAGGAAAAGGGTCAGAGAGCACATCCATTTGAATCGCTGACTCGCGTGTTTCCCACCCAGAGAGAGTGTTCAGGCGAGTGGGTGTGCTAAAAAACCGCAGAGCACCGGTCGCGAGCACGCGCATGTACCTGAAACGATTTTTCGAGACATCCCAGCAGCCTTGCGGGCACTGCCAGAGCGACAACCTGCTCGACTTCGAGGTGCGCATGGCGTTCCAGCCAATCGTCGATGTCGCCGACCGCTCGATTTTCGCGTACGAGGCGCTCGTGCGCGGGAGCAACGGGGAGGGTGCGGGCGAGGTGATTGCGCAGGTGCATCCGGAGCAGCTGTATCGGTTTGACCAGACATGCCGGGTTGCGGCCATTGCCACCGCCGCGCGGCTCGGGCTGCAGCAGCGGTTGTCGATCAACTTCAATCCCAACGCGGTGTATGAGCCGGCGACCTGCATCCGCATGACCCTGGCGGCGGCGTCGCAATGCGACTTCGATCCCGCGCGCCTGATCTTCGAGGTGACCGAATCGGAGAAAGTGCGCGATACCGCGCACCTGGTGCGCATCATCGACGACTACAAGCAGCGCGGTTTCCTGACGGCAATCGACGATTTCGGCGTGGGCTACGCCGGGCTGAACCTGCTGGCCGAATTCCAGCTGGACATCGTCAAGCTCGACATGGCCCTGGTCCGCGACGTACACCAGCATCGTCCGCGTCGATCGATCGTCGGCGGCATCGTTGCCGCGTGCCGCGGCATGGATTGCGAGGTGCTCGCCGAAGGCGTGGAAACGCTCGAGGAGTACCGCGCCCTGCGCGACATGGGCATCCACTTGTTCCAGGGCTACTTGTTTGCGAGACCGGCGCTGGAGGTGCTGCCGATGATCGACGCCCGGCTTTGGGACACGCTGGACGCATGACGCCTGGCTTCAACCGCTCCAGCGGCTGTTCCCGGAAAACAGGGTCACAGTGGCCCTGCTGGGTTTTCCCGAACGATGGCCGACGTTGGCGAGGCCTTCCGCCGGTATCCGGCGACGCTGCCGAGGTTCTGGCGAGTCCTTGCGACGGTCTGCGGATCTCGGCAGGGTGATCGCCGGGTTTGGATTTCCGCAGGATCGCGCGGTCGCGGCTGAAGCCGCTCCTACAATGGGGAGGCGGCAAAGCCGCTCCGCGCCGAAAAAATCGAGGGTCAAGATGCGCTGCCTGCCTGCTGCCGACACTATCCGAGCGGACAGGGGATTGCTGTATCCGCCCCGGCGCGGCCCCACATAACATTGGGGTCAGGTAGCAGGGCGCATAGTGGCTTGGCACTACGACGCAAGGTCGTAACGCCAACTCAGCCGCGCTGCACGTCCATTCACTCTCCGCACTGAGCCTCGCCCCCGCCGATCGACGGGGACCAACGGCATCGTCCGTTCCCGGTTCGCATCGCGCACCCCTTCGAGGCAACATCACATGAGCATTTCCAACAACGCCACCACCCCGACCACCACCAACGCCAGGAACCTGATGGAGACGGCTGCGGCCAACGCATCGTTCAAGACGTTCGGCAAGGCCGTCGATTCCGCAGGCCTGCGCGACACGCTGTCAGGCCCAGGTCCATTCACCGTCTTCGCGCCGACCGACGCGGCGTTCGCCAAGCTGCCGGCCGGCAAGCTCGACAGCTTGCTCAAGCCCGAGCACAAGGATGAACTGGTCGCGCTGTTGAAGGGCCACATCGTCAATGGCCGCGAGAGCATCGCCGACATCGGTGCGAGTAGCTCCGCCAAGACCCTCAATGGCCAGTCAGCCCCGATCGCCATGACCGATGGCAAGTTCAGCATCGACGG
>JBBRHT010000166.1:0-4975 GCA_038222295.1 Lysobacterales bacterium | reverse complement strand
CGCAAGGGCTGGTGACGCTGCTGGCCGGCATCTGGGTGTTGTACGGACTGGTGGCGTATCCGCTGCTCACCGATTCGAGTTCCGCGCGCGGCCTGATGCAGCAGGTCGGCCGCCACATTCCCGCCGATGCGCAGCTGGGTCTGGTCGCGTGGAAGGAACAGAACCTGCTGATGGCCGATCGTCCGGCGACGACCTTCGGTTTTTCCGCGCCATGGCCGCGACAGATGCAGCGCGCGGTGGCGTGGCAGCGGCAGGCACCGCAACGCCGCTGGCTGATGGTGCAGGACGTCGCGCTTCCGCCCTGCGTGCAGCGCGAGCGGGCCAGGCCGATCGGCCTGGCCAACCGGCGCGCCTGGTGGCTGCTGCCGGCCGCGGCCACCACGAGCTGCGCGGACTGACGATGACCGTGCGCGTGATCAGCCGCGACAACGGCGTCGGCCTCAGCCGCGACCTGCACCTGATCGCGCAGGTATTGCGCGATGCCGGCGTCGATA
This sequence comes from Lysobacterales bacterium, assembly GCA_038222295.1. GTDB lineage: Bacteria > Pseudomonadota > Gammaproteobacteria > Xanthomonadales > Xanthomonadaceae > Cognatiluteimonas. Next base: position 4,481 of record JBBRHT010000166.1, on the reverse strand, counting down.
CGCAGACGGTGGGATTCGGCGGTAGCCAACTGGGCAACCGCGTGCGCGAAGTCCGCCTGCTGGCGGGTCGTGCCCTGCGCGGACCCATCGACACACAGTTGTTCGTCGAGCGCGTCTATCAGCGTTGCCTGCCATTGGCGCGGCACAACCTGCTGATGCCGAACCCGGAGTGGTTCCTGCCCAAGTGGCAGGCGTGGCTGCCGCGCTTCGAACGGGTGTTGTGCAAGACGCGGCATGCCGAAGGCATCTTCGATGCGCTCGGTTGTCGCACCGTGTTCACCGGCTTCACCAGCCAGGACCGGCTGGATGCGTCGGTCGCTCGCGAGGACGCGTTCTTCCACCTGGCCGGACGCAGCTCGGCCAAGGGCACGCAGGCACTGCTCGAGACCTGGCGTCGGCACCCGGAATGGCCGCGATTGACCGTGGTGCAGCATCCCAAGATGGCGCGACCTGCAGCGCCCAGCGGCAACATCGACCATCGCATCGACTACCTGGACGATGCGACCTTGCGGCAGCTGCAGAACGCGCATCGCTTCCACCTCTGCCCGTCGGAAGCCGAAGGATTCGGCCACCACCTGGTGGAAGCCCTCGGGATCGGCGCAGTGGTGCTCGCCACCGATGCCGCGCCGATGAATGAACTGGTCACGCCCGATCGCGGGCTGCTGATTCGGGTCGCGCACACGCGTCGCGAAGGCCTGGTCGAACATGCGCTGGTCGATGCGTCCGGGATCGAGCAGGCGGTCACGCAGGCGCTGGCGCTGGGCACCGCGCAATGCGCGGCACTGGGTGCGCGGGCGCGCGCGTTCTTCCTCGACAACGACCGCGCGTTCCGGCAACGCCTGCCAGCGGCGTGCCGGTTCTAGGCGTCGCGCAGCATCCGGTACTTGTCGTGGACATAGCGCGCGTGCAGCGCGTGGTAACGCCACGCGCCGCGGCCGTCGAGGAATCCGCCGCGCAGTACGACGTTCTTCAGCCAGTACGCGGCCGCGTGCATCGGCGCGGCCAGCGCGGCGGCGCGCCGTCCTTCCGTGCGCTTCTGCTGCGCCCATAGCCGGGCGTAGCATTGCAGCTTCGCGGCGTATTCCCCGTCGCTGCGCGCGGTGTCGTGTTCGATGCGCGCAGGCACGTCGCCGATGCGGCGCCCGTGGAGGTCGAGCCGTTCGTGCACGTCGGCCGGTCGATAGCGCAGGTCGCTGCGAAACAGGCGCTCGACCTTCTCCTTGCCCCAGCCACCGTGGTTGAGCGCGGTGACCAGGAAATGCGTGCGCCGCGGCAGGCGCCAGACGTCGGCGTCGTCGACCTTGCCGCTGTCGAACAAGGCGCGCAGCAATGCCGGCGCGCCGGGATCCAGCCATTCGTCGGCATCGAGCAACAGCACCCACGGCTGCCGCGCACGCGCGATGGCGGCGTTCTTCTGCGCCGCGAAACCCAGCCAGGGCTGCTGCTCCACGCGGGCGCCAGCAGCAATGGCGGCGGCGGCGGTGTCGTCGGTGGATCCGGAGTCCAGCACGAGGACATCCGCGCAGATCGCGGCCAGGCTGGCGACGCAGCGACCGATGCGGTCGCCTTCATTCTTCGCGATGACGACACCCGACAACGGTAGCGGCGCCGTCATCAGTGCCGCTCCAGGTCACGGTAGGGGTTGTCCACCGCGCTGCCCGGCGGCTGCAGCGTGTAGCGTTTGTACGTCCATTGGTATTGCGCGAGGTCGCGCCGGGCGATGCGCTCGACGGCTGCGTTGAGGGCCGCGACGCCAACGGCCGGATCGCTCGACGACAGTGCGTCGGGCGCGGGCTCGAACCGCAGGCGGAAATCCGCCGAGCCGTCGATGCGTTCGCAGTAACCGAACAGCACCACGGCGCCGCTGCGCGAGGCCAGGCGCGACAGCAGGGTCATGGTCAGCGCCGGCACGCCGAAAAATGCCGCGAATTCCCCTTCGCCGGCCTTGGGCTGCTGGTCGGGCAGGATGCCGACGACGCCGCCATCCTTCAGTCGCTTGAACAACTGGCGGACGGCGGGGCCTTCAGCGCGCACCTGGGTCACGCGGTCGCCGGCATCGGCGCGCACGCGTCGCAGGAAGGCCTCGCCGATGCGCGATTCTGGTGCCCGGTACAGGATCGCCAGCGGCGTGCGCGACGCCAGCCACTGGTTCAGCAACTCCCAGTTGCCGTAATGCGGTGCGGCGACGATCACGCCACGCCCGCTGGCCAGGGCGGCGTCGAACCGTTCGACACCGTGCGCCTCCCGGATCAGCGCCAGGTTGCGTGCATGCGGGCGCGCCCAGAACCGCAGCGTCTCCAGTGCCTGGCGCGCGGTGGCGCGCAGGACCGCGCGTTGCAGGCGATCGCGCTCCTGCGCTGCAAGCGCAGGCAACGCCAGCTCGAGATTGCGGCGCGCCACGCGACTCTCGCGCGCATCGAGCCGGCGCCATAGCGCCGCGATGCCATCGGCGATTGCGTCGAGCCATCTCCGCGGCAGGCTCGCGGCTGCCGCGGCGAGCGCGAAGAGCAATCCAGCGATGCGGTCGGCGAACATCGACGCAGTCTAAGGGCAGTGCCGGATTGACTGCGCGCGGTGCGAACGCGGACGATCGATCCATGCTTGCATTGATCCAGCGCGTCACCCAGGCCCGCGTCGAGGTGGACGGTGACACGGTGGGCGCGATCGGTCCCGGATTGCTGGCGCTGGTGGGCATCGAGCCCGGCGATGGCCAGGCCCAGGTCGCGCGCATGGCCGAGCGACTGCTCGGCTATCGGGTCTTCGCCGACAACGCCGGGCGCATGAACCGCTCGCTGGCCGATTGCGACGGCGGCCTGCTGCTGGTCAGCCAGTTCACCCTGGCCGCGGACACCACGTCGGGCATGCGCCCTGGATTCAACACGGCGGCGGCGCCCGCCGAAGCTGAACCGCTGTTCGACAGCCTGGTGGCATCGTGCCGGCAAAAGCATGCGCCAAGGGTGGAAATCGGGCGTTTTGGCGCCCATATGACGGTCAGCCTGGTCAATGACGGCCCGGTGACCTTCCTGCTGCGGGCGTAAGCCGTGGCTGGCTTAGGCCAGCGCCCCCGTTTGCAGCCCGAGAAGCGCGTGCTCCCTGCGCGAAGCGGTGCGGCAAACAGCAACACGGGCGCGACCACTGCCTGCGCAGTATAATGCAGGGTTCCCTACACCCTTTCCGGTGACACGCCTCCCATGGCCAACGAACGTCAGGCTCCGCAATCCGATATCAAGCTGTTGATCAGCAAGGGCCTGGAACAGGGTTACCTGACCTACGCCGAAGTCAACGACCACCTCCCCGACGACCTGGTCGACCCGGAGCAGATCGAAGACATCATCGGCATGATCAACGGCATGGGCATCGAGGTGCACGAAGTTGCACCCGACGCCGAGACGCTGCTGCTCGCCGGCACCTCCGGCAGCAGCCGCGAGGTCGACGACACCGCCGCCGAGGAAGCCGCCGCCACGCTGTCGGCGCTCGACGCCGAGGGCGGCCGCACCACCGACCCGGTGCGCATGTACATGCGCGAGATGGGCACGGTCGAACTGCTGACCCGCGAGGGCGAGATCGCGATCGCCAAGCGCATCGAGGAAGGCCTCAACCAGATGCGCGCCGCGCTGGCGAGCTTCCCGTGGTCGATCAACCTGCTGCTGGAAGACTACGAACTGCACAAGGCCGGCAAGAAGCGCCTGGCCGAGATCGTAGTCGGCTTCGTCGAGACCGAAGAGGAAATGGCCGCCGCCGAGGCGCTCAAGGTCGAGGCTGCCGCCGCGCTCGCCGAGGCCGCGGAGAACGAGGTTGACGACGAGGACGCCGAGGAAGACACCGCCGAGGAAGAGGCCGGTCCGACCGGCCCCGACCCGCTGGAAGTCGCGCGCCGCATGGAGGCGCTGGCCGCGTCCTACGTCAAGTTCCAGAAATCCTTCGCCAAGAACGGCCCCAGCGCCAAGCCGGTGCTGAAGCTGCGCGAGGAAATGGCCGAGCAGTTCATGACGCTCAAGCTGCCGCTGCCGCTGACCGACACCCTGGTGCGCAAGCTGCGCGAGGTGCTCGGCCAGATCAAGGACCACGAGCGCCGCATCCTCGACCTGACCACGCGCGTGGCGAAGATGCCGCGCAAGGATTTCATCCGCGCCTGGGAAGGCAACCAGACCAACCTGCAGTGGGTCGATGAAGTCCTCAAGCGCAAGCAGAAGTGGTCGTCGGCGCTGCGCGACGTCAAGGACCAGATCGTCGCCGAGCAGGAAGCGACCATCAAGATCGAACACGCGATGCACGTGACCCTGCCCGACATCAAGGACATCAGCCGGCAGATGGCCACGGGCGAAGCCAAGGCCCGCCGCGCCAAGAAGGAAATGGTCGAGGCCAACCTGCGCCTGGTGATCTCGATCGCCAAGAAGTACACCAACCGCGGCCTGCAGTTCCTCGACCTGATCCAGGAAGGCAACATCGGCCTGATGAAGGCGGTCGACAAGTTCGAATAC
>JBBRHT010000165.1:0-4977 GCA_038222295.1 Lysobacterales bacterium | reverse complement strand
GCGTCCTTGGTGCTGCGCTGCGATGACTGCATCAGCTACCACGTCGCCCAGTGCCGGCAGGCGGGAGCCAGACGCGACGAAATGTTCGAGACCTTCTCCGTCGGCCTGATCGTGGGTGGCAGCATCGTCATCCCGCATCTGCGGCGTGCGGTGGACTTCCTGGACCAGCTGGAAAGCGGTGATGGCACGCCGCCGCCGGTGCACGATCACGCCTGATCGCCCCGGCCGGGGCGGCCTTCCGCGAGGCATCCGCGTCGCCCGGTTTTGGCCGGGCGGCGCGCATCCGGCATAATTCGCGCTGCAGTGGCGCTGCATACGCACGACGCCCATCAGCTGGAAACCCCGAATGACACAGACGATTACCGTGATCCGCGGCGATGGCATTGGCCCGGAAATCATGGATGCGACCTTGTACGTCCTCGATGCCCTGGACGTCGGATTGCAGTACGAATTCGCCGACGCTGGACTCGTCGCGCTGGAAAAACATGGCGAGTTGCTCCCGGCAGCGACGATGGATTCGATCCGCCGCAACCGGATCGCGCTGAAAAGCCCGCTGACGACCCCGGTTGGCGAGGGGTTTTCGTCGATCAACGTCGAATTGCGCAAGCGCTTCGACCTGTATGCCAACGTGCGTCCGGCGAAGTCCTTCCCCAACACCAAGGCGCGCTTCCCGGCCAACGTCGACCTGGTCACGGTGCGCGAAAACACCGAGGGCGCCTACATCGGCGAAGGCCAGAGCCTGTCGGAGGATGGCGAAACGGCGCTGCTCACGCAGAAGGTCACCCGCCGCGGTTCCGAGCGCATCGTGCGCTATGCCTTTGAACTGGCACGCAGGACCGGACGGCGCAAGGTGACGGTCGTGCACAAGGCCAACATCCTGAAGTCGACCTCCGGGCTGTTCCTGCGCACGGCGCGGACCGTGGCTGCTGGCTATCCCGATATCGAGTGCAACGAGCTGATCGTCGACAACTGCTGCATGCAACTGGTGATGCGTCCGGAGCAGTTCGACATCATCGTGACGACCAACCTGTTCGGCGACATCATCTCCGACCTGTGCGCCGGCCTTGTCGGTGGGCTGGGCCTGGCGCCGGGCGCGAACATCGGAACGGACGCGGCCATTTTCGAGGCCGTGCATGGCACGGCACCCGACATCGCGGGCCAGGGCAAGGCGAACCCCTGCGCATTGCTGCTGGGTGCAGCGCAGATGCTCGATCACATCGGCCAGCCCGACAAGGCAACGCGCCTGCGCGATGCGATCGTGGCGACACTGGAAGCCAAGGACTCGTTGACGCCCGATCTCGGTGGGACCGGTCACACGATGTCATTCGCGAAGGCGATTGCCACGCGCCTGTAACAGGCGCTCGCGAGGCGTTTGAGTCGTCGTCGCCCGGCCGGGCCGTACGCAAGCTGCAATGCAGGAAGGGCACCCATTGGCGCCCTTCCTGCCATCAGATGATCGTCGCGGTCAGTTGCGCGACTGCAGCTTCGACAGCAGTCGCAGGATCTCCAGGTACAGCCGCGCCGCATGAGCCTCCGCCAACGGCAGTGTCAGCCGCGCCGCCGCGCGCTATGAGCCTCAGTTGCGCCACTGGAGCTTCGACAGCAGCCGCAGGATCTCCAGGTACAGCCGCGCCGCGTGACCCTCCGCCAACGGCAGTTCCTGCCGCGCCGCCGCGCGCAATGAGCCTCAGTTGCGCGACTGCAGCTTCGACAGCAGTCGCAGGATCTCCAGGTACAGCCACACCAACGTCACCAGCAGCCCGAACGCCGCATACCACTCCATGTACTTGGGCGCACCCTTGGCGACACCTTCCTCGATGAAGGCGAAGTCCAGCACCAGGTTCAACGCGGCAACGACCACCACGACGGCCGAGAAGCCGATACCGATCATGCCGCCGCCATTGATCATCGGAATGGCATGTCCGAAGAAGCCCATGACGATGCTGGCCAGGTAGACGAGTGCGATGCCGCCCGTCGCGGCGACCACGCCGAGCTTGAAGTTTTCAGTCGCCTTGATCAGCCCGCTGCGATACGCCATCAGCAACGCGGCCAGCGTGCCGAACGTCAGGGCCGTCGCCTGGATCACGATGCCGGGATGGCGCTGTTCGAAGATGGCCGACATGGCTCCGATGAACAGGCCCTCAAGGACCGCGTACAGCGGCGCGGTGAACGGAGCCCACGTCTTCTTGAAGATCGTCGCCATGGCCACGACAAACCCGCCCAGGCCCCCGACGAGCACGTAAGGCATCAGGTTGGTTGCGCCTGCCGAGCCGAAGAACACGCTCCAGCTGTACATCGCGCCGACAAGCGTCAGCAGCAGCAGGAAGGCCGTGCGGTTGACGGTCCCGTTCAGCGTCATTGCGCCGCCGCGTGCGTCGGTGATCACGCCGGTGCCGAGGTCGAGGAAGGTGGAGGGCTTCAGGGCCGGATTGCCGCTGCGCATCGGGAGTCCTTTGATGTCTGGGATGGTCGTTGGCCAGCATAGCGCGCGTTGACAGCACCCGGACCGCTCCGGACAATGACTGGCGTTTCGCGTTGCACGGCGGTTTTGTGCAAAGGCAGGCAGGTCAAGCGGGCGGGGTATAGCGCAGTCTGGTAGCGCGCCTGCTTTGGGAGCAGGATGTCGGGGGTTCGAATCCCTCTACCCCGACCATCTGTCTTCCGGGCGGCTGCATTCGGCGGTCCGGTGCGACAATCCGGCCCGTGCGCCCGTAGCTCAACCGGATAGAGCACCGGCCTTCTAAGCCGGTGGTTGCAGGTTCGACTCCTGCCGGGCGCGCCACGTCGCGGCCAAGATGCGTGGCGGGTTTCAGGACCCTTGTTGTCGAAAGTTCCAGTGGTGGATGTAGCTCAGTTGGTTAGAGCACCGGATTGTGATTCCGGGGGTCGCGGGTTCAAATCCCGTCTTCCACCCCATTTGTTTGCGTTTTGCTATAATTTTTGACGCAGTTCCGGTCCGTTAGCTCAGTTGGTAGAGCAGTTGACTCTTAATCAATAGGTCCAAGGTTCGAATCCTTGACGGCCCACCAATCCCGAAACAGGCACCTGGACCCACGTCCCGGTGCCTTTTTTCTTTGCGGCGATCCCAGGCGAGTGCCTGCTTGTCCATTGTTCCGCCGGACAGGGGCCGTGGCGGTCCGGTCGGGCCGGCTGCCGTAGAATCCGGCTCGCGCGAAAGTGGCGGAATTGGTAGACGCCCTGGCTTTAGGTGCCAGTGCCGCAAGGCGTGCGGGTTCGAGTCCCGCCTTTCGCACCACGCGGAACGGAAAAACGGACAAGAAACAATTTGGCCGCGCCGTCGCGCGCTGGGGGCATCCAGAAACGAGCGGTAAACCCCGCCAGCGACTGGGCTCGCTTCCCGCCGCGCCGTCGCGCGCCGGGGCACCCGGAGACGAGCGGTAAACTCCGCCCGCGACCGGGCTCGCTTCCCGCCGCGCCGTCGCGCGCTGGGGCACCCGGAGACGAGCGATCATGCCCGCCGCGCATCGGATTGCTTGCCTCCGCGACGCCTCGCCTCGCGCTCTGGCGGTGGGTTCGCGCCGCCTCCAGCACTCCAGTCGCTGGCGGCGGGGCGCCCGATCAGCCAAACTAGCGCGTTCCGCCTTACGCCTCGCATTTGTCCACCGGGCAGGTGCCTGGCCCGACAAATTTCAACAGTGCCGCAGCCAGGCTGTGGCGGCAGGAGTGGGTATGCAAGTCCAGGTCGAATCCATTGGCAACCTCGAGCGTCGAATGACCCTGCGCCTCCCGGCGGAGGCCATTGAGACCCAGGTGGGCGGTCGTCTCCGCGAAATCGCCCGCACGGCGCGCATCAAGGGATTCCGCCCCGGAAAGGTGCCGACGAAGGTTGTCGAGCAGCGCTACGGCCAGCAGGTTCGCGCCGAAGTGCTGGACGGGCTGCTGCGTGAGGGCTTCGACAGCGCGATTCGCGACAACGCGCTGCGCCTGGCGGGCAACCCGCAGATCCTGCCGTCCGAGGCGGGCGAGGGCGAGATGGCCTACGTGGCGACCTTCGAGGTGATGCCCGAGTTTGGCGACATCGACGTCGAGACGCTCGAAATCGTGCGCCACACCGCGCAGATCACCGATGCCGACATCGATCGCATGATCGACAACCTGCGCATGCAGCGCCGCAGCTGGACCGCCGTCACCCGTGGTGCCCAGCAGGGTGATGCAGTCGACCTGGAAACCTGGTCGCAGGTCGATGACGAGCGGATTCCGGCCGAAGGCACGGAAAAGGGCGTTGCCGTCATCGGCGCCGGCAGCATGCTGGCCGACATCGAGTCCGCACTGGCCGGGATGAACACGGGCGACGAGAAGTCGATCGAGGTCGCGTTCCCGGCCGAGTGGCGGGTGCCGCAACTGGCCGGACGCACTGTCCAGGTCCACCTGAAGGCCGAGCAGGTGTCCGAGCCCGTGATGCCCGAGGTCGATGAGGCCTTCATCCGCAGCTTCGGCGTCAAGGGCGGCGAAATGGATCAGTTCAGGTCCGAGATCCGCAGCAACCTGGAGCGTGAGCTCAAGGGCGCCCTGATGGGCAGGCTGCGGCGCGAGGTCGGCGAGCAGCTGATCGCAGCGTATGCGCAGGTGGAATTGCCGCCGCGGGTCGTTGAGAACGAAGCCCGGCAGATGGCCCAGCAGGCATTCGAGCAGGCCCGGCGCCAGGGCAACGTCGGCGAAATGCCGGCCGATGCCCATGGGATGTTCATGGACGCCGCCCGCAAGCGCGTGCTGGTCGGGATGCTCGTCGGGGAGGTCGCCCGTCGCAACGAGCTGATGCTGGATCCCAAGCGGGTCAACGAAACCCTGCGCCTGATCGCATCGACGTACGAGGAGCCGCGCCAGGTCATTGAGTTGTACCGCAACGATCCCCAGTTGATGTCTGGACTGCAATCGCGGGTGATGGAGGAGCAGGTGATCGACTGGATCGCCGAGCGCGCCCAGCACACCGAACAGGCATTGAGCTTCCAGGACGCG
>JBBRHT010000164.1:0-5006 GCA_038222295.1 Lysobacterales bacterium | reverse complement strand
CGGCATGTTGCTGGAAGTCACCACGCTCTTGCGCGCGCACCGGTTGGCGTTGCCCGCCGATCTTGCGTTGCTGGTGAAGGTATTCGTGACCCTCGAAGGCACCGACCGCAAGCTCGATCCGGACTTCGACATGGCACGTCGGGCCGAGCCCTTCCTGCGGCGCGCGATGCGGGCGCGCTACTCGCCCAGGGCCGTGGCCAAGAGCGGCCTTCGCGGGTTGTCCGGCATGGCCGGCATGCTGGAGACGTTGCCGCATGACCTGCGCGGACTGCTGCGTTCGGTGCGTGGCGGGCAATTCCGGCACCGCATCGACATCGGCCACCTGCGCGAATTCGGCCAGCAGATCGATCATTCCGCGAATCGCCTGACCGTCGGCGTGGTACTGGCGGCGCTGATCATCGGCTCCTCGATCACCCTGACGGTGAAGGGCGGGCCAATGCTGCTGGGATTGCCGTTCTTCGGCTTGCTCGGGTTCCTCGGCGCCGTGATCGCCGCCGTCTGGCTGCTGGTGTCGATCTGGCGCAGCGGCGGGGGAAAGTGAGGCCCGATCAGCGCTTGTCGGCGTCATCCACCGAGGCGACGCCCGCGCGTTCGCGCAGGCGACCCGGCCGGGCCGGCGATGCAAGCCAGGGCGTAGTTCGGCCTGACCTGTGTCGCGCAGGGGGCGACGCAAGGTGAAGGTTCGCTGGCCTGGGCGCGACCGCTTCCTTGGCGACTTCACCGCGATGCAGCACCATGGCCCCCGCCGACCCTGACTGGATCTCCCATGCGATTGTTCGAGCCCCTGACCCTTGGCGACGTCACCCTGCGCAATCGCATCGCGATGTCGCCGATGTGCGAGTACTCCGCCGTCGATGGCGTGCCCAACGACTGGCACCTCGTGCACCTGGGCAGTCGCGCCGTCGGTGGCGCCGGCCTGGTTTTCACCGAGGCGACGTCGGTGTCGCCGGAGGGTCGCATTTCCCCCGCGGATACCGGTCTGTGGAACGATGCACAACGCGATGCGTGGGCTCGCATCGTGCAGTTCATTGCATCGCAGGGCGCGAGCCCCGGAATCCAGCTGGCGCATGCCGGTCGCAAGGCCAGCACCGATGCGCCGTGGCGTGGCGGCAAACCGCTGGCCGCGGAACAGGGCGCGTGGCTGGCGTTGGCGCCAAGCGCCATTGCCTTCGACGCCGGCTATCCCGTGCCGGCCGCACTCGATCCGGCGGGAATCGACAAAGTGGTCGCGGATTTCGTTGCCGCGACGGTGCGTGCACGCGAGGCCGGATTTCGCGTGATCGAGCTGCACGCAGCGCATGGCTATCTGCTGCACGAATTCCTGTCTCCGCTCTCCAACCAGCGAAACGATCGCCATGGTGGGTCGCTTGCCAACCGCGCACGCCTGTTGCGTGATGTCGTCGCGGCGGTGCGCACGCAATGGCCGGCACCGGCACCGCTGTTCGTGCGCGTGTCGGCGACGGACTGGGCCGAAGGCGGCTGGGACATGGACGAATGCGTCGAGCTTGCACGCTGGCTCAAGCAGGACGGCGTGGACCTGATCGACTGTTCGTCCGGGGGCACAGTGCCGCACGCGAAGATCCCGGTTGGTCCTGGCTACCAGGTGCCATTCGCGGCGCGCATCCGGCGCGAAGCCGGCATCGCAACCGGCGCGGTCGGGTTGATCACCGACGCACGCCAGGCCGAGTCGATCCTGGAGCGCGGCGACGCCGACCTGGTCCTGATGGCGCGCGAATCGCTGCGGGATCCGTACTTCCCGCGCCGCGCGGCTGCCGAGCTCGGCGTGCGCATCCCCGTACCCGAGCAATACCAGCGCTCCTGGTAGCGCGTTCGCGCGCTGTCGGCTCGATCGGCGGGGAAGGCAGGCGCTGGCCCGCTGAACCTCTTGCGATCAGTGTTGGCCCAATGCGAGGGCGGCATCCTCGGCACGGATGTCGGCATCACCCATGTGCTCGGCCTTCCACACCATCGAGCGGTGGATGCGGTTCCAGCCGCTCGGGTGGTCGAAGAACACGAACTCCTCAACCGCGCCCGGATGCATCTTCCGGTACTCGGACAGCTGCACGGCCGCTTGCGCAAAGCCGTCGGGCTGGCGCGCGGCGTTGAGGCCGAAGGCATCGGCTTCCGCTTCCGCGCTGCGGGTCATGGTGTTGTTCAGCGGCGTCATGAAGAACATGACGATGGCGAGCAGCGACACCAGCACCGGCAGGCCGGCGACGTCATCCACCCCACGGATGCCCCATCGCTGCCCCCAGCGACGCTCCACCTTGACGAAACCCCACTGCACGATGGCGAAGGCGAACGCGATCATGACGGCGAAGAACAGCAGGCCCTTGTAGACGTGGTTCAGGACGTAATGACCCATTTCGTGCCCGAGGACCGCCTTGATCTCGCTGGGCGTGCTGCGGTTCATCAGGTTGTCGTTGAGGCTGATGCGCGTGGTGTTGAACATGCCGCTGACGTTGGCGCTGATCCGCTTGCTCTGCCTGGATGCATCGAACCAGTACACGTCGGTGGCTGGAATCTCGTTGGCGCGCGCCATCGCCAGGATCTGCGCCTTGAGCGGCGTTTCGGGAAGTGATTTGTAGGTATTGAACAGCGGCGCGATGTACACCGGTGCAATGGTGGCGACGATGACGACGAACACGATGGCCGAGCCTGCGCCCCACAGCCACCAGCTCCGGGCGGCCCTGCGGATCACCGCATAGATGCCCACCAGCGCAAGCGTGCCCAGGATCAGCGTGACCAGCAGCATCCTGGACTGGTCGCCCGCCCACTGGCCAGGATCCTGGGTGGACAGGCCATAGGCATGCTCGCGCAGGTAATCCCTGTAGATCGACCAGGGCAAGGTGAGCAGCGTCGTGGCCAGGATGTACTGCACGGCGTAGATCGCCGTCTGCAGCCAGCGCAACCGCGTCATCCGCTCGGCGACGTCACGCATGCGCGTTGACAACCGCGTGCCCAGCAGCAACCAGGCCACTCCCAGCACCCACAGCAGGTCCCATAGCGTCAGCCAGTAGCCGCCTTCGAAGTAGGCGTCCGACTTGGCGCGCTGCTGCGGCGACAGTTGTGCCATGTAGGCGGCGGTGGCGGCCTCCACGTCGAAGTGCGCCGCCGTCGCCGGAGTCGGCCTGGCCTGCTGCGCGTCGGCGACTGGAGTGGCCCGGGCAAGCGACACACCCAGGGCAAGCACAAGCGCCAGCAGGATCGCGAGAACTGGTTTCATGGATGGCTTCCCCGGAAGAGTCGTCAACGTACCCGATGGCGGGCGAACGCGCAGCCACTAATCGGGTTGGGGCATGCGTCAGGTTGTGCCGCACATCGCTCGTGACTGCCACCACCGGTCAAAAAGTGACGCAACCCGCAGTTCCGCGCTTTGGTCATCCGATCGCGCCACATGAATGGGTCCCCCATGGGATAACAGCGCGGACGGGGGTCAACTGGGCTTTCTCATGGACGCGCTGTTCGCAACGACACCGGCGACACCCGGCGCCAGCCAGCTTTTGGCCGAGATGCAGAAGGCGACGGTCGAGCGCCTGGGCGCGGTGATGGATGTCGTGATGCGCCAGGCCGACGACTATCTGTTCGATCGCACGGCGCAGGCTGCCGAGGGGGCCGAACTGACGGCGTTGCGGGACCTGCGGCGCGCCCGCACGCCATTGCGGCAGGCGTTCGAGATGTCCATCGTTTCCGCCTTCCAGCGCATCCACAATGCATCGTCGCCGGCCGATTCGGCCAAGCGTGAGTTGTTCCTGTTGTCCGAGGACGCGCTCGAGGAGCAACTGGCTTCGGAGCAGATGATGGACAGCCTGCTTCGGCGGCACGCGCTGGCCCTGGCGATGCTCGACCAGCGCATCGCCGTACTTGCGGAACGATCGGCGCTGGTGGCCGGGGAAAACCCCGCCGGGCCCGCCGCGATCGCGCAGGCCCTGCGCGACTCGCTGGGTGCGGTCGAGCTGTCCACCGCATTGCGGATTGCGCTGTACAAATTCATGGAGCGCGAACTGGCGACCGCACTGACGCCGCTCTACGACCAGATCAACGCACGCCTCGGCGACGCAGGCGTGCTGCCGAGGCTCCTGCCCCCTGCGCCTGTCGAACCCAAGGTCGCCAAGCCGGACGCATCGGCAGTCGACAACGATGGCATTGGCATCCCTGCAGCTGAAACGCCAACTGATCACGCGCTGTTCTCCAGCCTGATGGGAATGCTGCAGTCCTGGCGCCAGCACATGATACCCGGCGGCGCCGACAGCAGGCCGTCCGGTGCCCAGCTCGGCGTGCGGGAGTTGATGTCCGCCCTGTCATTGCTGCAGAGCGAACCGCCGGGGATGCTCGACCAGGCCATCGGCGACGCCCGGCTGTCGCTGGCCGACCTGTTGCGAAAGGAAGTGCTGGCCGGTGCGCGCCGACTGGGAATTGGCGGCGAAGACCTGAATCTGTCCGCCGTGCAGGAAGACGCCGTCGACCTGGTCGGCATGTTGTTCGACGTGCTGCTCGACGAGCGCGACTTCCAGCCCGACGTCCGCCGAAAGATCGGCCGCATGCTGGTGCCCTACGTCAAGGTTGCGGTGAAGGATCGGCGGATGTTCGTCTCCAAGGGACATCCGGCGCGACGCTTCCTCAATGCGGTCGCCGAGGCCTGCGAGGGCAACCATGGCGATGTTCCCCAGGAACGCGAGCTGCTGGATCACGTCAACGCGTCGATCGACCGACTGGTTGCCGAGTTCGCCGAAGACGTCGCGATCTTCGAAACACTGGAGCAGGAGCTGCGCTCCTTCATGACCCAGCACCGCCAGCGCATCGAGATCGCCGAGCGTCGCGCGGCGGAGACGCAGCGCGGCCGCGAACGGCTCGAAACGTCCCGTGGACGCGCCGCTGCCGACATCGACACGCATCGCGGGGGACGCGAACTGCCGCCGGTGCTCAACGACCTGCTGTCGGGCTACGCCACGCATCACCTGACGCAGCTCGGGTTGCGCGGCGGGCCCGAATCCGATCCGTACGTG
>JBBRHT010000163.1:0-5033 GCA_038222295.1 Lysobacterales bacterium | reverse complement strand
CAGCTGCGACGGCGACCCGCCCGGTTGCGGGCTGCACGCAGGTCGAAGCGTCCGGTCGCAGCTGACGCAGCTCCTACGAAGAGCTGGCACATCGGCCAAACCCGGCAACAACGCGCATCCATCGCCGCTGCCTCTAAGAATGTGCAGGCACTGCTGCATTCCGCAGACCCGGAGGGCGGCGCGCAGGACGCGCGCCGTTTTCCGTCGAGCCATGGATGGCGAGTCGGAAAATCACGACTGCTTCCGCCTGATGAAGTGAGCTGTGATCGGGAAAGCGCCCTTTCTTTTGGTTACTTTTCTTTGGGCGCTTGCAAAGAAAAGTGACTCGCCAACGGCGAAAGCGTCTCAAGCGCCGCAGGCAGCGCGCGGGGCGAAAGCGTCAAAGAGCCGTACACACAATGATCAAACGATCACTCCAGCAGCTTCGCCCACCCCTCCAACCCGTCGATCTTCGCCAGCACCAGCTTCACGCAGACCAGCAGCGGCACCGCGAGCAGCAGGCCGATGATTCCCCACATCCATCCGAACACCATCAGCCCCAGGATCAGCACCAGTGGCGACAGCGCCATGCGCCGGCCCAGCACGATCGGGGTGATCAGCTGGCCTTCGAGCGTGTGCAGTCCCAGGTAGATGCCGGCTGGCAGCAGCGAATGGAATGGATCGTGGAAGGCGACGAAGCCCATCACCAGCATGATCATGATGCCGATGAGCGGGCCGACGTAAGGCGCGAAATTCAGCAGCGCGGCCATCGTGCCCCACAGCAGGGCTTCGTCCAGCGGCACCCGCAGGTAGAACAGCATCCCGGCGAAGATCAGGCCGAAGAGCACGTTGATCACCGTGATCGTCAGCATGTAGCGCGATATCTCGTGTTCGATCGCCTGCAGGATCCCGACCGTGATGCGTTTTTGCTGGCGCCCGGGCAGCAGCGCGATGGCGTTCCGCTGCAGGCTCTGTCCATAGACCATGAAGAAGAAGGTCAACAGCACCACCGCGAGGATCGAGGCCACCAGGCGCGGGGTCGCCGTCAGCGCCTTGTACGGATCGTTCGTCTCGGTCTTGACCACCTGCACCGGCGCGCCGCTCGTCTCGCCGCCCGCGGCGCGCGCGATGTTCTCGGCCGCCTTGCCGGCCTCGCGCACCGGCTTGACCAGCGTGCGCAGCTTCGGCGCCAGGTCGTGCATCTGGCTGGGCACCTGGCGGATCCATTCGCCCGCTGGCGTGACCAGTTGCCGGCCCAGCTGGAAGGTGCCGGCGATGCCCAACACCAGCACCAGCAATGCACCGACGAAGCGTGGAATCCACAGGCGCTGCAGCTGGCGGATGATCGGGTTGCCGACCAGTGCGAAGAACATCGCCAGCAGCACCGGCAGGAACAATTCCTGCACGGCGTACAGCGTGAACCCGACCGCCAGCGTGGCCAGCACCACCAGTGCCATCGAGGCGCGTGGGCGCGGACGCGAGCCGCGCGGAGCGGCCGGCACGCGATCGGACTCGACATCGACGGGGGCCGCTGGCGGCAGCGGAGTCGGGGCCGCGATCGTGTCGACCGGGGGCGCCGCGTCAATCGTGGTGGCGGGACCGCTGGTGACCGCGCTCACAGCATGCCCGCTGCACGCAGGTCGTCGGGTGTCTGGATGGGTTGGGCGGGTGCGGTGGCCTGTTGCGCCAGCTTGGCCTCGGGCGACTCGGCGGTCGCTGTCCGTGGCCTGCGATCGGCCGCATGTTCGGCCTGTCCGGCGGCGGCCTGCGCACTGCCGCCAGCGAACAGCCCCGCGAGCGCGCTGACCATCTGCAACGCGCCACTACCGCGAACGACGCGCTTGGCCGGCTCGGCCTTGCCGACCAGGAATCCGGTGACCAGGCCGATCGACACGATTCGCCCCGGCGTCCACGCATCGGCCCACGATGCCTTGAACTGGCGCCAGTTGGCGCCGGTCCGCCGCTCGCTGGCTTCCAGTGCGGTCTCCGCCTGGCGGACCTTGTCGATCAGGGATTCGAAGCTCATGTCTGGACCTGTGTGCTGGTGCGGTGAGGTGTGCATTGCCTGTGCCCCGGATTAGTGTGCATCACGCGCTGCGGACGCAGGCCAGCCCGCTCACGGCGGGGTGATATCCACGCCCAGGCCTTTCTTGACCGGGCTCCCGGCGGTGGCAGTGGCAACGCGATCTGTGGCGGCCTCGGTCGATCCGGGAGAACCGGCATCGGGCATGAAACCGGCCAGCTCGCCGATCCCAAGCCGCGCCAGTTGCCGGCGGGTCGCCTGCAGCCGGGTGTGTTCGAAGTACCACATCGCGCCCCAGCCGGCCGCCACCGTAACCGCGATGCTCAACGCTGCGGTCAGCAACAGCGACAGCGACCACGCCCAGCCCAGGCCGGCGCTGAGCCAGGCGACCAGCGCGCCCATCAGCAACAGCCAGGCCGACGCGCCGAAGGCGATGGCGACGCCGGTGAACGCCAGCGTCCGGCCAAAGGCGCTGCGCGCCAGCGACACGTCGGCGGCCAGCAGGATGCGGAACGCCTTGCTGGCATCGCGTCCCGCGCTCCACGTGGCGCGCCCGGTATCGCCCAGCGCGCGCAGGGCTTCCTCGATGCCGGCCACGTCATCGCGACCGTCACCCGCGTCGCGATCGGCCCCGTCGCCTGCGGCACTCATCGTCGGGATTACTTGTCGCCGCTGCGCGCGAGCTTGGCGATGATCCAGCCGGTCGCGAACGCCATGCCGAAGGACGCCAGCGGGCGCTCACGGATGAGGTCGGCGGCGCTTTCGATCAGGTCGCGGCCCTTGTCCATCAGTTGATCGACCTGCTCGCGACCCGCGGCGCCGGCCTGCTCGACGGCGGCGATGCCCGACAGCGCGCTTTCGGCCAGCTCGGACTTCACCTGCGCCTTGCCCAGGCGCATTTCCTCGCCCACGGCGCCCGCCGCGCCTTTGATCGCTTCACCGGCATGGCCGGCAGCCTGCTTGAGGTGGGTGCCGGCTTCGCCGAGATTGGTCTTCATGCTGTCGCTGGCGACCGCGGTGCGGTTTCCGTTGCCATTGCCGCTGGTTGTGGTGCTCATGGTTCGACTCCTGGTTTTCGTGGCGTCATCGCACCGGGTGCGGGACGGGAAACGACTGCGCGGATCGCGCAGCCTCATTGCATCGGCAGGTCACCCTGCATGTTGCCGCGCACGATGCGCAGCACCAGTTGAAGCGGTTGGCCGGCGCCGCGGCGCGCGGGAAAACCCAGTCGGAACCCGGGAAGGTCGTCGAAACGACCGCTGTTGGCGGCAACGACCACGTCGCCGTCCTGCAGTCCGTTCCCCGCCGCCCGGCTGCCCTGCGCCACGTGCTGGACCAGCACGCCATCCACGCCAGCCTGCCGCAAGCGCTCGGGCAACTCAGTGAAGGTGGCGCCCGCCAGGCGCGGATCGAGCATCGCTCCGTCCACGCTGCGGGCCTGTTCGCGCAGGCTGGCCGCCAGTTGGACCGGCTTGCCGGCACGGCGCACGTCGAGCGTGACCTTGGTTCCCACGCCCTGCAAGCCTTCGAAGTTGTGCAGCGCCTCGCGATTGCCGATCGCCTGGCCGTTGGCGCTGACGATGACATCGCCCGGTTGCAGTCCGGCGGCCGCGCCGGCCGATCCCGGATAGACGCGGGTCACCACCGCGCCGGTTGGCTGGTCCAGCCGCAGCGCCGATGCAATCCGCGCGTCGACGTCCTGCGTGTCGATGCCCAGGCTGCCGCGATGCACCTCGCCGGTGCTGGCAAGCTGGCGCATGACGTCGCCCGCCAGGTTCGACGGGATCGCGAAGCCCAGGCCGATGTTGCCTGCCATGCTGCCCTGCGGGTTGAAGCTGGCGGTGTTGATGCCGACCAGTTCGCCGCGCAGGTTGACCAGCGCGCCGCCGGAATTGCCGGGGTTGATCGATGCATCGGTCTGGATGAAGTTCTGGAACCCCAGGCCCTGCAGCCCGGTGCGGCCCACGGCGGACACGATCCCCGACGTCACCGTCTGCCCGATGCCAAAGGGATTGCCGACCGCCACGACGAAGTCGCCCACGCGCAGCCGGCTGCTGTCCGCCAGCGGGATCGCGGTCAGCCCGGTCGCCTTGATGCGCATCAGCGCGACGTCGGTATCGGGATCCGAGCCGACGAACTGCGCCTTCATCGTGCGGCCGTCGGACAGCGTGACCGACACCGCGTCGGCGCCTTCGATGACGTGGTGGTTGGTGAGCACCAGTCCGCGCGCGGCATCGACGATCACGCCCGAGCCCAGCGACTGGTTGATCTGTTCCTGCGGGATGTTGGGGAACATGCGGCGGAACAGCGGATCGTTCGCGAAGGGATTGTTGATCCGCACCCGCTGCTCGCTGTGCACGCTCACCACCGCCGGCAGCACGCGCTGCAGCATCGGTGCCAGCGACGGCAGCTGCTGGCCATCGACGGCCGTGGGCAGCGCGGCGATCGCGGGCACGGTGGCGCTGGTCGCCGGCGTGGCCCGGGCCGGCGTCTCGAGCCAATCGTCGATCGCGGTCGCGGCAAAGCCGCCGAAGGCGGCGGCGAGGGTCAATGCAAGCAGGGTTTTACCGGGCGATGGCATCGGACGCATGTGTCGTCTTTATCGGTGGATGCGGGTAGCAGCGATGTGAGGGCATGGACGTGGAAAACCAGCGTCCGACCGGATACCAGCCGACGCCTGTCGCCGCCAGTGTCGGTCGTTGGCGATGAACCGGGTGTTGCTCGGTTGCGCCCCGGCGGCGTTTTCCAATGCATTCCGTCCCGGCGAGCGCGACTGCGACGGACACCCCTGTTTGCCGTTGACTTCATCCCGGCCCGGCGGTAGCTTGGGTCCCCTGCGTCGCCACAACATGTTGTGGTGAATAGGGCAACGGAAGCCCAAGTAATGGGGTATCGCAGGACGTATTCCGCCGGGGAAACCGGCCACCTGGTCACGCCGTTGGGGAGCGGACGGATGCGCGGAACCAGGACCCACGGGGCCTGACCACCACACAACGAGGCAACGTCGTGGCGCGCATGCTTGGCGCCGCGG
>JBBRHT010000162.1:0-5034 GCA_038222295.1 Lysobacterales bacterium | reverse complement strand
CGCGTGCAGGAACGCACGCAGGAACTGCGCCGCGAGATCGGCGAACGTGAGCGCATCCAGGAGCAGCTCAAGCACCAGGTGATGCACGATGCGCTGACCGGCCTGCCCAATCGCGGCTACCTGCGCGAACGCCTGGAGCGCGTACTGGGCCTGCTGCGGCGCGAGCCGAAACGCCACGCCGCGCTGCTCTACCTGGATGTCGATCGCTTCAAGGTCATCAACGACAGCCTGGGCCACCTGGCCGGCGATGCGATGTTGAAGGAAGTGGCCGCGCGGCTGCAGGCCTGCGTGCGCGATCCTGACCTGGTCGCGCGGCTGGCCGGCGACGAATTCGCCATCCTGCTGGAGGACGTGCTGCAGCCGGAAACGGCGATCAAGGTGGCCCAGCGCATTCTCACCATGCTCGGCATGCCGATGCTCATCGCCGGCAAGGAGATCGAGCCGTCGGCGAGCATCGGCATCGCCATCGCCGATGCGCATTACCAGCAGGCGGACGAAGTCCTGCGCGATGCCGACGTGGCGCTCTACCGCGCCAAGGCGCAGGGTCGCAAACGCTTCGAGCTGTTCGATGCCTCGCTGCAGAAGCGCGCGATCGACGTGCTGGCGATGGAGCATGACCTGCGCATGGCCTTGCACAACGACCAGTTCGAGCCCTACTTCCAGCCGATCCAGCACCTGGATTCGGCCGAGGTCATGGGATACGAGGCGCTGATCCGCTGGAACCATCCCGTGCGCGGCCTGCTCGGGCCTGGCGACTTCCTCGAGATCGCCGAGGAAAGCGGCAGCATCGAGGCGATCGACTGGTGGATGTTCGAGCACAGCTGCGCGCTGGCGGCGCGCGAGCTCAGCGGCGACAGCTACCTGACGATCAACGTATCGCCGCTGCACTTCCGCCGGCCAGACCTCTGCGAGCGCCTGCGCGACATGCTGCGGCGCACCGGACTGCCCCCGTCACGGCTGGTGCTGGAGGTCACCGAAGGCTCGCTGCTCGACGATCCCGAGGGCGTGCGCCGCATCCTGGCCGAGCTGCGCGAGGACGGCGTCGGCGCCGCGCTGGATGATTTCGGCACCGGCTATTCCTCGCTCAGTTACCTGCACACCTTCCCCCTGCGCATCGTCAAGATCGATCGCAGTTTCGTCGCGCGGCTGGGCGTTGCCGACAGCAACAGCGATGCGGTCGTCGTGTCGATCCTGGCGCTGGCGCGCGCGCTCGGCATCGAGCCCGTCGCCGAAGGCATCGAGACCGCCGTGCAGCGTGACACGCTGCTGGCGATGGGCTGCCGCTACGGACAGGGTTACCTGCTTGGGCGCCCGGCACCCATCACGGCGTGGACGGAGCAAGGGAGCGGGGAAAGGGAGTCGGAGTGAAGTTTCGTGCTGAGCGCTTCCGCTGTCCGGACAGATGGGCACGGACTTCACCCTGACCCTTTTCCCTGCCCTATCCGCGAAGAGAAAGGCGACAAGAAAAAGGGGCGGAGGTCATCCAGCGGTGTTTTCGGCATGGCTGCTGCGGCACGGCTGGCAAGGTCGCGTCAGCGGTGTCTGGTCGACACCGAGCAGATCTGCTCGCCATCCTTCGCCACATCGAACGCAATCGGTCCGCGCAGCCATGGTCGCTGCACGCCAAGACCATCAATGGTCCCAGGGTGTACACCCATCTGGGCACGGCATCGGATCCATTGATCACTGTGCAGTCTCGTGGTCAGCGAAGTGCCGGATTCGTTGCTGGCGCGGAACGGCCGCTCGCAACGAGCGCAACCCCCCGCACGGCACAAGGCCCGCGAATGCGGGCCTTGTGCCGTGCGGGATCGGATTACGTACCTCCGTCCCCTTCAATTGGCGGGCATGGCTGCATGACCGGATTGCGCTCATCGCGACGCCGCCGATGCAGCGATGAATCGCAGGATCGCCGGTAACACCGCAGGCGCCCGCTCGGGCGCATACAACGCCGCCACGGTGGCCAGGTGCCCGGCCTTTGGCACCAGCGCGAGGGTGACCGGAACCTGCGCGGTGCGCAGCTTCGCTGCCAGTTCAATGCTGTTGCGCGGCGCGACGGTGGTATCGGCCTGCCCCTGCACCAGCAGGAACGCAGGCTCATCGCCGTCGACGTAATTCACTGCCTGCGCCTTCGGCCATTGCGACGGCGGCCCGAAAATCGGCGCGTACTGGCCGATCGTGAAATCGTACGGGCCCGACAACCCAATGACTCCGCGCACCTGTCGCAGCGCGATGCCGCGGCGCGACAGGTAGCCCGCATCGGTCCCGAGCAATGCCGCGATCTGTGCGCCGGCCGAGTGGCCCGCCAGGTAAAGCCGCGCTGGATCGCCGCCTTGCGCGCGTGCATGCGTGCGTGCCCACGCCACCGCATCGGCGGCATCGTCCATGAAGGCGGGGAAGCCGGCGGTCGGGTAGAGGCGGTAATCGACGATCAGCGTCAGGATGCCGTTGTCCGCCAGCCGGTTGCCGACGAAGCGGTAGTCCTCGCGGCTGCCGCTGTTCCATGAGCCGCCATGGAAAAACACCACTGTCGGCGCCCCTGCTGTTGCGACGTCGCCACGCGCGCGATAGATGTCCAGCGCGAGATGCCGATCGGGTGCATACACGATGGTCGCGTCCGGCGGCGGGCCGCCACGGTTGACATAAGCGAACAGCGCACGCTGGCACCCACTGGACAGCAGTGCCAAGGCAGCGATGAAGGACACCAGCCAGCGTGCGTGCGTGCGTTTGCAAACCATGTGCGTTCCTTGGGGAGCCCGTGTTCACTACGGACGGCCGCGCGTGCGGGATGCGTCGCGTCCCATCGTCCCGATGCGGGGTTGTTGGATCCATTCAGCCATGGAGGATGCCACGCGCCCCGCCAATGGCGGCTATCGCTTCGCCGCAAAGATCGCCGACAGGCGATCGGCCGTTCCAGCGATCCGCTGCAGGTGCGGATAGCGCAGGCCGTCGTGGTAATCCAGCGCGACGGTGCGATAGCGGTCGAAGTCCTTCACCAGCAGCGTGATCGGGGCGCTGCCGCCCTTGGCGGCCTTCACCGCATCCTCGAGCGTGCCCTTCTTGTACTCGCGGCCATCCACCGCCACCAACTGCATGCCGGTGCCGATCCCGGCGCGGAAGGCCGGGCCGTCCCAGCGCACCTCGCCAAGCTTGCCGTCCTTGTCCACGGTGAAGCCCAGCGAATACAGGAAGTCGGCGCCGCCGCCGTCCTTCGCCGCCGCCTTGGCGTAGTCGTTGGGCTTGTCCAGGTACACCAGCTTCCAGCCGGCGGCCTCGATGCCACCGGTGATTGGCGCGTTGCCATCCAGGCGCGCCCGCAGGAACGTCGCCCAGTCGTCGGCGACCACGCCGCCCAAGGTGTGCATGACGTCATCGAAGGTGTAGGGATGCACTGTCCAGCTGCCGCTGTCGACGCCGAAGAACGCACTGGCGAAGTCATCCAGCGACTTCCTGCCGCCGGTCTTCGCGCGGATCCGCGCGTCGACCTCCAGCCAGATCATCTGTCCGCCGGAGTAGTAATCCTCGCTGAGCTGGAAGCCGCGGTAGGGCTTGGGCCGGCGCTGGGCGATGATCGGATCGTTGGTGGTGTCCTGCAGCGCGCGCCAGGTGAGCCCGGCGCGGTTGTCGGTGTAGGCCGCCGCCACCAGCGCGAGTGCGTCGCGCGACTGCTCGGCCGTGCGCAGGCCGGAACGTCCGGCCAGCACGTTGCCCCAGTACTGGGTCTGGCCTTCGTACACCCACAGCAGGCTGTCCTGCATCGGCACGTTGAAGTCGGGCGTGGTGAGGTCGGCGCCGCGGCGGAACTTGCCGTTCCACGAGTGCGTGTACTCGTGCGGCAGCAGGTCGCGTTCGGCGACCTGGGTATCCCACTCGGTGAAATACCCGGTGCCGACGCCGTCCTCGCTGGAGCGGTGGTGCTCCAGGCCGTTGCCGGATAGTTGGTCGGACAGCGAGAACAGGAAGTCGTAATGGTCGTAGTGGTGCGAAGCGAACAGTTTGTAGGCCTGCTGTACCAGCCTGCGATGCGCGGCGATCTGTTCGGGCCTGGCCTCCAGGAAGCGCGGGTCGTCGGCGAACACATCCATGTGCACCGGGACCTTCGCGCCCGGATCCAGGTCGATGCGCTTGAAATACTGGCCGGCGTAGATCGGTGAATCGACCAGCGTGTTGAACGACACCGGGGCGTAGCGCACCGTGTCGCCGCTGCGCACCGCGCCGTCGAGCGCGGTTGCTGCCTGCCACTGCGGCGGCAGCTTGACGCTGGGGACGACGGTGATCGCGCTCGCCGGGTGCCCGGCCGGATACAGCGCGACCGTATTCCACTGCAGGTTGAGCATGGCCGGGGTCATCACCACCCGGCCCTGGCTGCGATCGGTCGGGCTGAGGAAGTCGAAGGCCACCTCCAGCGTGGTCGCGCCGGCCGGAATGTCGAGCTTGAAGGCGTACACGTCCAGTGGATCGCGCGTCCACGCCAGGCGCTGGCCGTTGGCGGTGAACACGATCCCCGCGATCTTGTCGATCGGCCCACTGGGCGAGTGATGGCCCGGCAGCCAGCGCGGATACAGCAGGGTCAGCGGTCCGGGCTGCACCGGGATGCGCTCGTGGACGCGGAAGATGCGATGCGAGAGGTCGGTGGCGTCGATGTCCAGCGCCAGCGTCCCGGGATACGCCGCCGTATGCGGCGTGGCGTCCTGCGCGTGGGTGGTGGCGGTGAGCAGCAACAGCGGCAAGGCGAGACGGACGGGCGATACCCGGGTCAAACGCGACATTCGGCACTCCAGCGACAGGCGATCGCCAAGCCTAGCGTCCCGGTACGGCGATACATCCCCCCAGATGGCATGGTCGCTGCCAACGCCATCACGTTTCCGGTCTGCTGCCGCCCACCCGCGTGTGGCCGGAGTCGCCGCCTGTGGACGTACTGTCCAAACATCCGCGCTTGACCGGCGGCCGCGCACCGGAGCGTCGCATGGTCTTCAA
The DNA here is from genome assembly GCA_038222295.1 of Lysobacterales bacterium. Taxonomy (GTDB): domain Bacteria; phylum Pseudomonadota; class Gammaproteobacteria; order Xanthomonadales; family Xanthomonadaceae; genus Cognatiluteimonas. Next base: position 60 of record JBBRHT010000162.1, on the reverse strand, counting down.
CTCCCTGACCTTCGCGGTGTTCTTCGCCTGCGTGCTGGTGATGCACAACCTGCCGCTGGG
>JBBRHT010000161.1:0-5092 GCA_038222295.1 Lysobacterales bacterium | reverse complement strand
ATCCAATGCAGGCCACCGCCCCGCCACAGCAGCAGGAAATGCCGCTGGCGATGGTGCTCGGGCAGCCGGTGCTGCAGATCCCGCAGGATCTCTACATCCCGCCCGATGCGCTGGAAGTGATTCTCGATGCGTTCGAGGGCCCGCTGGACCTGCTGCTGTACCTGATCCGCCGGCAGAACCTCGACATCCTCGACATCCCGGTGGCGGAGATCACGCGCCAGTACGTGACCTATATCCAGGCCATGCACGAAATGCGTTTCGAGCTGGCAGCCGAATACCTGGTGATGGCCGCGATCCTGGCCGAGATCAAGTCGCGGATGCTGCTGCCCCGCTCGACCATGGACGAGACCGAGGAAGGCGACCCGCGCGCCGAGCTCGTGCGCAGGCTGCAGGAATACGAGCGCTTCAAGCAGGCGGCCGAAGACATCGATGCGCTGCCCCGCCAGGATCGCGACACCTCGCCCGCGAGCGCGTTCCTGCCCGATCGCGCCGCGGCCAGGCTGCCACCCCCGGTCGACCTGCGCGAGATGCTGCTGGCACTGCATGACGTGCTCAAGCGCGCGGAGCTGTTCACCCAGCACGCCATCAAGCGCGATGCGCTGAGCGTGCGCCAGCGCATGGGCGAATTGCTGGCGCGGCTGGCCGGCGGCGCGTTCCACCGGTTTGAATCGTTGTTCGAGCCGCGCGAGGGGAAACTCGGCGTCGTCGTCACCTTCCTCGCGCTGCTCGAGCTTGCCAAGGAGCAGTTGCTCGACGTGGTGCAGGACGCACCGCTGGCGCCGATCTACGTGAAGTCGCTGGCGATCAGCGAAGGCGAGCCGCTGGCGTTGACCAGCGAGTTCGACGATGCGGCCGACGCTGCAAACGAACCCAACCCATAAGTTGCCCATGGACCAGACGCTCATCACCCGGATCGTGGAGGCGGCACTGCTCGCCGCCAACCAGCCCCTCACCCTGGCGCAATTGCAGGGCCTGTTTTCACTGGACGATCCGGCCCCCGATGGCAGCATCGAACTGGCCTTGGAATCGCTGCACGCGGCGTGCGGGGAGCGCGGTGTCGAGCTGGTCGAGCTCGCCTCGGGCTTCCGCTACCAGGTCAAGGCCGACGTGCACCAGTGGGTTGCGCGCCTGTGGACCGAGCGGCAGACCCGCTACACCCGCGCCACGCTCGAAACGCTTGCATTGATCGCCTATCGCCAGCCGATCACCCGCGGCGAGATCGAGCAGGTGCGTGGCGTGGCGGTCAACAGCAACATCATCAAGGCACTGGAGGAGCGCGAATGGATTCGCGTGGTCGGTCATCGCGATGTCCCCGGCAAGCCTGAACTGCTGGCCACGACGCGGACGTTCCTGGACTACTTCGGGCTCAAGCGCCTTGACGAGCTTCCGCCACTGTCCGAACTCAAGGACATCGGCGAGCTGGAGCCCCAGTTGCAGTTCGATGGGGACGGCACGGCAGGCAAGTCCATGCCGCTCGGCGACATCGCAAGCGACACGATTGACGACTCCAATGACCCTGCGCAATCGGCCCCTGGCGCCGACGATGAAATCCCAGGCGTTTCCTCCACATCACCGCAAAACGAACCCAACGACACCGCCCTCGCCGAAGACGGCGACAGCGCACGGAGCACTACATGATCGATAAACCACGTCGCCCGCTGACACTGAAGCGCGACAGCGACACCGCCGCCGAAACGCCGCGGCTCGAGGAACGGCTGCACAAGGTGCTGGCACAGGCCGGGCTGGGATCGCGCCGCGCACTCGAGCAGCGGATCGCCGATGGCCTGGTGAAAGTCAACGGCGAGATCGCCCAGGTCGGCATGTCCATCACGGGCAGCGACAAGATCGAGATCGACGGCCGCACCTTCGTCGCCAGTGCACTGACCGAACCCAGTCGCGTGCTCATGTACAACAAGCCCGAGGGCGAAGTCACCACGCGCGAGGATCCCGAAGGCCGCCCGACCATCTTCGAGGCATTGCCCGCGTTGAAGGGCGCCCGCTGGATCGCGATCGGCCGCCTGGACATCAACACCACTGGCTTGCTGCTGCTGACGACCGATGGCGAACTCGCCAACGCGATGATGCATCCATCGTTCGAGGTCGAACGCGAATACGTCTGCCGCGTGCGTGCGCCCGAAGGCGAGGACACCGTGTCGGACAAGCTGGTCGATCGCCTCGCGCGCGGCATCGCGCTCGACGACGGCCCGGCCAAGTTCGACGAGATCGAGCGGATTGGCGGCACCGATTCGCATGACTGGTTCCGTGTGTTGCTCAAGGAAGGCCGTAATCGCGAGGTCCGCCGGCTGTGGGAGTCGCAGGGCTGCCAGGTGAGCCGCCTCAAGCGCATCCGCTATGGCAGGATCGAACTGCCGCAGCCCTTGCTGCGTGGGCAGTCGCAGGAACTGGCGGCCGAGCGGGTTGAAGCCCTGCGCAAGGAATTGGGCCTCGAGGACGGCACGCCGTCCGCACTGACGCTCCAGCCGGTCATTGGCCAGCGCAAGGCGGCGAAGTCGACCGTGCATGTCGGTGGCCAGCATCGCTCGCAGGGGTACGTCGGCGGGCACAACACGGCGGACGAAGGCCGCGAACTGCGGCGCTTCGACAACGTCCGCGAAGATCGCGGCCGTGGGCGCGGCGCTCCGCGCAAGCACGGCGGCCTGACCGTCAGTGGCGAAGCCGCCGCAAAGCAGGTCAACAAGGCATTCAAGCCCAAGGGCCCACGCCAGCCGGGTCAGCGTGGGCCGGGACGTGGCGATCAGCAGCCAGGCGCCGGGCACGAGTCTGGCAATCCAGCGGCGTTCCGCACGTGGTACGTGCCGGACGGCGTCGACACCGGCCCGTCCGGCCATCGCAATCCCGATGGTGCTGCCGCACCACGCAGGCCGTATGGCAACAAGCCCGCCGGCGCTGGCGCCGCTCGGCCCGGTGGCCCAAGTCCAGGTGGCGCGCGTCCGGGTGGTCCGCGCCCGGGTGCCCCGGGCGGTTACCAGGGGCGCAGTGAACGCGGCCCCGGTGGTGGCGGCTTTGGCGAGCGTGGCCCTCGTCGGGAAGGCGGGTTCCCCGATCAGCGCGGCCCACGCGGGCCTGGTGGTGGCGCAGGCCAGGGCCCGCGCGCCCCGCGTCCGTATGGGCATCCGGGAAATGCACCGAGCTTTCCCTCCGACCACGCCAATCCGGGCAGCTTCAATCCCTATGGCGACAAGCCGCGCGCGCCGCGTCCCGCCGGCGCAGGTCCGCGACCCGGCGGTCGCCCCGGTGGTGGTGCGCGTCCAGGCGGCGCACCGCGACCTGGCGGTGCGCCACGTCCCGGAGGCGCTCCGCGTCCGGGCGGGCCCCGCGGCAGCGGTCGTCCCGGTGGCGGCGGCCGAGGCCCACAAGGCGGAAATCGCTGACGGTCGATCGAAGAAAAAGGGCGCCTCGGGGCGCCCTTTTTTTATCCGTCATTCGCGCACGCCATCGCGCGTCATGCGGCGGCACTGCGACGGTTGCTCACGCCAGGGTGAACGCATCGCCGTCGAGCATCGCCGGAAAGCGCGCACGGTGATCGAGGAGTTCCGCAACCGGCAACGTGGTGGTCGTGACGACCTCCGCATCGGTCGATTCGCTCAGTGGGTGTCCCAGCACGCCAAGGACCGTGCTGCCGCCCGAGTAGTGCAATCCGTTGCCGTCGTCGCCGACGCGATTGAGCCCCGCGACGAAGCACAGGTTCTCGATGGCGCGCGCGCGCAGCAGCGTCTTCCACGCATATGCGCGCACCGCCGGCCAGTTGGCCACGTACACCAGCAGGTCGTAGTCGAGTCCGCCAGGGCGTTCGACGTCGAAGCGGTTGCGCGAAAACACCGGGAAACGGAGGTCGTAGCAGACCTGGGGACAGATCCGCCAGCCTTTCCACTCGACGGTGAGGCGCGTGCTGCCGGCGGCGTAACGCTCGTGCTCCTTCGCATAGCGGAACAGATGGCGCTTGTCGTAATGCTCCATTGCGCCATCGGGCGTTACGAACAGCAAGCGGTTGTAGACACCGTCGCCATCGCGGATCTGCACGCTGCCGGCGATGGCGGCGCCCAATGCGCGCGATCGCTCGCACATCCACGCGACCGTCGGCCCCTCCATGGTCTCGGCATCGTGGATCGCTTCATTGCTGAAGCCGCTGGTGAACGTCTCGGGCAGCAGGATGAGATCGGTGGTGCCGTGCAGCGGCGCGATCAGGCGGCCGTAATAGTCGCGGTTGCCAGCCGGGTCCAGCCAGCGCGTGGCGCCCTGGACCAGCGAGATGCGGAGGTCATCCATCCATTGGCTCCTTACAGCGCCTGCAGGCGTTCGACCGCTGCATCCAGCGTCGACTCGTTCTTGGCGAAACACAGGCGTGCCAGTCGCTGGCCTGCCGGCGCTGTCTCGTAAAAAGGCGACAGCGGAATCGATGCCACGCCGTGCTCGATGGTCAACCAGCGGCAGAAGGCGACGTCATCCAGGTCGCTGATGCCGCTGTAGTCGACGAGCTGGAAATACCCGCCCCGCACCGGCAGCGGCAGCAGGCGCGTCGTCCGCAACTGCTGGCGGAAGCGGTCGCGCTTGGATTCGTAGAAGGCACCCAGTTGCTCGTAATGCGCGGGCTCCTGCGTGACCATCGCCGCGAACGCATGCTGCGCCGGCGTGAACGTGCAGAAGGTGTTGTATTGGTGCACCTTGCGGAATTCCGCCGACAACGCCGGCGGTGCGATGCAGTAGCCGATCTTCCAGCCGGTGCAATGGTAGGTCTTGCCGAAGCTGGACACGACGATCGCGCGTTCGCGCAGTTCCGGATAACGCAGCACCGATTCATGGCGCGCGCCATCGAACACGATGTGCTCGTAGACCTCGTTGGACAACAGCCAGATGTCCGTGTCGCGGAGCAACCCGGTGATGGCCTGCATGTCGTCGGCCGTCAGCATGGCGCCGGATGGATTGTGCGGACTGTTGATCATCAGCATGCGGGTTCGCGGACCGATGGCCGCGCGCACGCGGTCCCAATCCGGAGCAAAGCTCACCGGATCCAGCGGCACGTGGACGGCCCGCGCTCCGGCCAGGTCGATCGCCGGTTCGTAGCAGTCGTAGC
>JBBRHT010000160.1:0-5117 GCA_038222295.1 Lysobacterales bacterium | reverse complement strand
GGAGGTCCCGTGATTGAAGATGGCCAGACGTTTGCGATGCATCCGGGCGGGGCGGTGACGTTGGGCGACAACAGCGCCTTGCGTTACCTGCGCGTGGTCAACGACTCACGGTGCCCGCCGGGCGTGCAGTGCATCTGGGCGGGTGACGCCGAACTCGCATTCCAGTGGAAGCCCGCCGATGCGCCAGCGACGCCTTTTTCCCTGCACACCGGCAAGGAACCCAGGCACCAGGCCCTTGGCGAGCGCAGGCTGGTGCTGGTGTCTCTGGCTCGGGGCGATGCACCCGAAGCGCAATTGCGGATCGACCACGGCCCCTGACGTCCCACCCTCAGCAGGCACTTGAAACCCCCGGATTTGTCAAGGCCCGTCATCTGGCCTAAGGTCGGAAGGGCCGGAGACAAAGCGACGGCCAAGGGGGATGCATGAATACCAAGACGCTGTTCCGGTCAGCCATGGCGCTGGCCCTGCTGGGGGCCGCAACGGCCCAGGCCCAGCAGTCGACCGAATGCCCGCAACTGCCCGCCGACTCCGGGCTGTCATGGGTCTACCAACCTGGCGGCGACATCCAGTTGTGCCGCGCACTGCGCCCAGACGGCTCAGAGGCCTTCGGGCTGGTGATCTCGAGCAAGCCGACGTTCGAGCCGCAGCGGGGAGACCGCGCCGAACGCGGCCAGATCGACGGCCACGACGTGTTCTGGTATCGCGCGGAGCTGGCACAGAAACCCGGTACCCAGGCACGCGAAACCCTGCTTCAGCTGGCTGACGGTCGCAGCGTCCATGTGTGGCTGCAGGCGCCCTCGACCGAGGCACTGGAGACCGGCTTCGCACTCGTGCGGGGCATGCATTTCGACGGCGTGGATCGCGTCGCCGGGCAATAGCCCGACGGGGATCGATCGGGGGCAGGAGCCAGGGCAAGCGGGGCATCTCCCGCCTGCCCTAGAAGCGGCCTTCCTGGAAATCGACGAAGGCCTGCATGAGCTGCTCTCGCGTGTTCATGACGAACGGGCCGTGCCGTGCGACTGGCTCGCCAAGGGGCCGTCCGGCGACGAGCAGGAAGCGCGCGCCGTCCTTTCCCGCGCTGGCAACGAACTGTTCCCCGCCGCCGACCACGCCCAGCTCGTGCGTCTCCAACCCGCGCGCATCGGCGCCCTCGCCGATGGATACCGAGCCCTCGAATGCGTACGCGAATGCACTGTGTCCGGGCGGGACCGCCGACTCCCAGCACGCGCCTGGCGCCAGCGTGACGTCCAGGTAGAGCGGCTGGGTCGCGGACTGCTGGATCGGTCCGACGACATCGCCCACGCGCCCTGCGATCACCTTCACCTGCACGCTTGCAGCAGGACGCACCACCGGGATCTGCTCCGGTGGAAATTCCTGGTAACGCGGCTCGACCATCTTGTCGCTGGCCGGCAGGTTGACCCACAGCTGGAATCCGCGCATGCGGCCTTCCTGCTGCTCGGGCATTTCCGAATGCACCAGTCCACGACCGGCCGTCATCCACTGCACGCTGCCGGGCACCAGCAGGCCCTCGTTGCCGTGGTTGTCCTTGTGCCGCATCCGCCCGTCGAGCATGTAGGTGACGGTCTCGAAGCCACGATGCGGATGGTCCGGGAATCCAGCCAGGTAATCCTCGGCCCGATCGGTGCCGAACTCGTCCAGCATCAGGAACGGATCGAGCATGTCCAGTTGCGGCGTGCCGATCACGCGCGTGAGCTTGACCCCGGCGCCATCGGATGCGGGCATGCCGCGCAATTTGCGGATGACCCGCGCATGGCCGGATGCGGCGGCACGGCTGTTGGTGTCCAGGCCGTTGGTATCCAGGCTGTTGGTATCCATGGCGCCTCCGGAGGTTGCGGTCCGCAAGAGATCGGGCCGCCGGCTCGAGCACACCAGCGGCATCCATGGAACGCAGGATTGCAGCCCGGACGTTAACGCCGTGGCGTGAGTGCTCGTCGCGTCAGCGGAGCGTGGCGTCGAGCCGCTGCAAGCGCCAGCAGCGATGGATGCGCGGGTTGCGGGAAAAGTCGGGCGGGATGGTCTGCGCGCTGATGTCTTCGCAGTGGGCGAAACCGGCCACGGAATCGACATCCAGGCGGAAGCGGCGGAAGTTGTTCGAGAAGTACAGGACGCCATCGCGTGCTAGGCGCGCGGTCGCCGCACGCAGCAGGCGCACGTGCTCGGCCTGGACGTCGAAATCCTCGGCGCGCTTGGAATTGGAGAAGGTCGGCGGATCGCAGAACATCAGGTCATATTCGCCCCTGTCCGCTTCCAGCCAAGCCACGGCGTCGGCCTGCACCAAGCGGTGACGGGCGCCGCCGGCGCCGTTCTCCCGCAGGTTGTCCGCGCACCACTGCAGGTAGGTGGCCGACAGGTCAACGGTCGTGGTCTGGCGCGCGCGCCCGACCGCCGCGTGCACGGTGGCCGCGCCGGTGTAACCGAAGAGATTGAGGAAGCGTGTGTCCTCGGCCTCTTCGGCGATCCGCAGCCGCAGCGGCCGGTGGTCGAGGAACAGCCCGGTGTCCAGGTAATCGAACAGGTTGACGCGCAGGCGCGCATCACCCTCGCGCACGACGATGAATTCCCCGCGGGTGTCGAACTGGTCTTCGCGCGCGTACTTGCTGCCGCCCTTGCCCCGGGTGCGGGTCTTCAATGCGATCCGCTCGCGCGGTATTGCGAATACCTCGCGCGCGGCCGCGAGCAGTTCCTGCAGGCGACGGCGCTGCAGCGGTTCCGGGATGTCGGCCGGCGCGGCGTATTCCTGGACGTGCAGCCAGGTGCGCGCCTGCGCATCACTGCCGGTGCCGTCCTCGGCGACATAGACGTCGATCGCCGCGGCGTACTCGGGCAGGTCGGCGTCGTACGCACGATGGCAGGTGATGCGTTCCTGCTCGCGCCATCGCCTGGAATTGCGCAGGTTCTTGCGCAGCCGGTTGGCCACCATCTGCGCGCCTTCGGTCAGCGGCTGCGGGGAATCGTCGCGCTCACGCTGTGGCGGCGCGACCGGGTCCACGACGATCAACGTGCATTCGATCGCGCCATTGAACAGCTGGTACTTCTTGCCGGCGCGCAAGCCCGTGGCGCGTGCGAGTTCGGCATCGCCGCACAGCAGGCTTGCGCGCCATCCGGGCACCGCCTGCTTGAGGGCATTGCCCAGCGAGCGGTAGAGCGCGGGATCGGCCGCAAGGCGGGCATCGTAAGGCGGGTTGCAGACGACCAGTCCGCGCGGATTGACCTGCTGCGGCATCGCGCTGACGTCGACGACCTTCAGGTGGATGTTCCCGCCGACTCCCGCCATGTCGGCGTTGTCGCGCGCGGCACGGATGGCATGGGGATCGCTGTCGCTGCCATGGAAATCCCCGCGCAATGCGGCCAATCCGTGGACCTTGCGCGCTTGTGCTTCCTCGCGCAGCTGCTGCCATGTCGTCGTATCGAATCCGAGCCAGCGCGTGGGCAGGAAGCCGCCCTGGCGCATCAAGCCCGGCGCGACGTCGGCCGCCATCAATGCGCCTTCGATCAGCAGCGTGCCGCTGCCGCACATCGGGTCGAGCAGGCCGCCGCCTTCGGCATGGATCCGCGGCCAGTCTCCACGCAGCAGCACGGCGGCGGCGAGGTTCTCCTTCAATGGAGCTTCGCCCTGCGACTGCCGCCAGCCGCGACGATGCAGCGGGCCGCCACCCAGGTCGATGGACACGATCGCCCTGCCCTTGCGGATCACCAGGTTCAGGCGCAGGTCGGGGGCTTCCACATCGACGTCCGGCCGTGCGCCGGTCTTCGCGCGCATGACATCGACGACGCCATCCTTGACCCGTTGCGCCGCGTAGCGCGCATGCGTGATCGCATCGCCGGACACGTGCGCATCAACCGCAACGGTGTGTCCATTGGCCAGATGTTCGGTCCAGTCGACCGCGGCCACGCCCGCATACAACGCGTGCTCGTCGGGGCAATCGAATTCGGCGATCGGCCACAGCACGCGGCTCGCAAGCCGCGACCACAGCACCGCGCGCTGGGCGTCGACGGGATCGCCTTCGACATTGGCACCGGCCAGCGCCGCGGTCGCGCGCCTGCAGCCCAACGCGACCAGCTCGTCGGCGAGCAGGTACTCCAGGCCCTTCCCGCAACTGGCGAAGAATTTCATGACGCGACCGCCGCCAGCAGCGCAGCGAATGCCTCGGCGCTGGTGCGCACATGCCGCGACAGGCGGTGACCATCATCGACGAGCAACAGTTGCGCGCGCCGCGCCTGGGCCCAGTCGATGACCTGCGTCGCCGGGATCAGCTCGTCGTCCCAGCCGTGCACGATGGACGTGGGCACGGCCGCGGCCTCGAGCGGATGGGCGGGTTCGAGCGCAATTGGCGGCGCCATCAGGAACAACCCCGCGACCGGCACCTGCAGCGACACCTGCGCGGCGATCCACGCGCCCAGGCTCGATCCGGCAAGCACCAGCGGACCGCGCGCGGCGGCAGGTCGCGCAATGTCGAGCAGGCGCTGCAGCCTCGCGGCGACGTCGCCCAGCTGGCTGACGTCACGCCGGGCATCCAGGTCGGTGAAGTCCGGACGCTCCTGCGTCCAGCCCAGGTCTTCGGCCACTGTCGACAGCGCGGTGACCTTGGTCGCGTCCGGACCGCTTTCGAAGCCATGGCACAGGATGCAGTGCCCGCGTGCGGCCGCGCTCATGGCTTGCGGGCGACGTTGGAATCGACGCAATGCAGCAGGCGCACGGCGCGCGGAACATGCACGGCCAGGCGATCGGATTCGGAGGGAGCGGCAGGCCGTGACATGCGGCGATGCTAGCATCCGCGCCATGTCGTCCGAGCCCGCTCCGCCTGTCGTCCACGTCGACCCGCTGCCGTACGAGGCGCAGTTGCAGGCGCGCGCGATCGACGCCATCGACCTGGTCATCATCCATTGCTCCGAGCGGCCCGACCTGCGGATGGCGCGACGGTTCGGGGACGAGAGTCGTTACGGCGATTCCGCATCGGGCAACAGCGGCCACTACTACATCGACCGCGACGGCGCGATCCACCAATACGTTGACATCCAGCGCATTGCGCACCACACGCGCGGCTACAACCCGCGCTCGATCGGCATCGAACTGGTCAATACCGGCCGCTATCCGC
>JBBRHT010000159.1:0-5199 GCA_038222295.1 Lysobacterales bacterium | reverse complement strand
GGCCGCGAGCTTGAGAAGCAGAAGGTGCCCTACGGCGCCTGGCTCTACTTCAAGGATGGCGTCCAGATCAAGCGCGGCGACAAGCTCTTTAAGTGGGACCCGCCGTTCACCGCGAGCGCATACAGATTGACCCAGTCGAGCACCGTCAACGGGTCGCGCATCGCGACCTCGGGCTGCGAGGACAGTTCGGCGAACAGCAGTGGCGCCCGCCGCTGGACGTGCAGGCCGCCCGGCAGCGTGCCGTTCTGGCGGATGCCGCGCGCGACGCAGTCCTGCATCGCCGCCCACAGCTCGCGCAGCCCGGCAAGGATATCCGCTTCGCTGCGCCAGGCTTTCTCGTTCTCGAACATCAGCTGCGCGATGGACAAGCCGCTGCGCTCGACCTGCGCCAGCAATTCATCGCCGCTGTGGAACGGATAAGGCAATGGTGTCGTGTCGGCGACGATGCGGTCTTCCGCGGCCTCGTCCTGGTTGACGACGAAGCCACCGCCAACGGAGTAATAGTCGCGCGTCGCGATCTCGTCGCCGGCGGCGTCGTGCGCACTGAAGCGCATGCCGTTGGTATGGAAGGGCAGCTTCTGCCGCTTGTTCATGATCAGGTCGCGCTTTTCGTCGAACGCGATCGGGTGCGTGCCCAGCAGACGGACGGTCTTCTCGCCGCGGATGCGCTCGAGCGCCGCGGGAATCGCGTCCGGGTCGATCTGGTTGGGCCAATGTCCCTCCAGTCCCATCAGCACGGCCTTGTCGGTGCCATGCCCGCGGCCGGTCATCGCCAGCGACCCGAACACCTCGACACGCACCCGCGCGGTCCGCTCCAGGGCGCCGGTCTCGGCCAGCCAGCGAGTGACGAAGCGCGCAGCCGCCCGCATCGGCCCGACCGTATGCGATGAGCTCGGACCGATTCCGATCTTGTACAGGTCGAACGTGCTGACAGCCATGCGTGGTGGCATCGATGGGGCAGGCCGTTATTCTATGCCTCCTCACCGAGCTCTACTGCGCGATGCGATTGGTCCTCTACCAGCGTGACAGCTGCCACCTGTGCGACCTCGCTCTCGATCTGCTCGCACGGGCGCGTGTACCGGATTTCGCCAGTGTGTTCATCGACGACGACGCGGCGCTGGAAGCCGTCTACGGCGAGCGCGTGCCGGTGCTGCGCGATGATGTTCACGACCGCGAACTCGCATGGCCATTCGACGTGGACAGCCTTCGCACCTGGGTGGACGACGCCTGAAGGCAAGCGTCGCGACGACCTCCAGTCGCGCGCCCCTTACTGCGCCGGCTGCAGCAGTACCCTGGTGCTGATCGCGATGTCATCCGGGATCAGGCTGGTATCGGCCCAGTCACCGCCGCCGATGTCGAAGTCCAGGCGGCGGACCGCCGCCTTGCCGGACAGGACCGGGCGCTGCCCGCGCGTCCAGGTGAATTGCAGGGTCACCGGCTTGCTGATGCCATGCAGCGACAGGACGCCATCGGCGGCATAACGATCGCCACCCAGTTTTCGGAACCTGGTCGCGGTGTATTGCGCCTGTGGAAAGCGCCCGGCGTCGAAAAACGAGGTGCCGCGCATTTCGCCGTCGTAGTCGGCGTTGGCTGTGGTCGCTGACGCCAGCGGAATGGCGACCCTGAGCGAAGCCTTCTCCAGGTGATCCGGATCGAACGTCAATCGCGTGTCGAATCCGGGAAAGCGCCCGGTGAACACTTCGCCTTGGTAGGTGCCGGCGAATGCCAGTGCCGACCCGGAAGCCTGCACATAGTCCAGCGCCCACGCAGGCGTGGACAGGACGAGCAGGCTGGCGAGCAGCGGCCATCTAACGGGCATGGTGGACATCCTGGTCGGGGCGACGTGCAATTTGTGAATCGGCACGCGGCTGGCGATTCGGCAACATGCGCAGGAGTGTTCCATCGCGCTGTACGACGTGGTGGAACACGGCAGCGCCCGCATGCAGCAGCACCGTCGCGACCAGCGTCCAGAACAGGAACTCATGGGCGGAGCGGGTCAGCGCGTGCATGGCTTCACTCTTTCCGGCGATCGACGGCAGGTTGAACAGGCCGAACCACTGCAGCGGAAAGCCAGCCGTCGAATTGACCAGCCAACCGCTGACCGGCATCGCGAACAGCAAAAGATACAAGGCCCAATGCGTTGCGGTTGCGACGCGCGCCTGGCGGCGCGCAATGCCGCCCAGCGGCCGTGGCGTGCCGGCGTACCAGCGCCACAGCAGCCGTAGCGCGACCAACGCCAGGATCGTCAGGCCGATCGACTTGTGCAGCGCGTATAGCCGGATCTTGTGCGGGCTGTTGGGCAGGTCGGTCATGGTCAGGCCGAGATAAGCCATGACCAGGACGAGGATCACGACCAGCCAGTGGAAAGCCTGGCTGACCGGGCCCCATCGATCCACGGGATTCTTCCAGCTCATGGCTGCGTCGGCTGCACGGCGGGAGGGGTTGCAGGACCGGCCGGCGTTGCTTGCGCGCCGGGAGCGGGGGCGCTGGCGGGTGTCGACGTGCCGCGAACCGCTTCGGCTTCGGCTTCGATCCGAAGCGCCACCGTGTCGCCGATCACGCCGGGCCAGGCTTCGATCCCGAAGTCCTTGCGGCTAAGCGTGGCGGTTGCCGAGAACCCCGCCGTGCGGCGGAATGGCGGCAGCGAAATGCGCTTGAGCTGGTTGAAGGTGACGTCCAGACAGGTGTCCCGCGCAATCCCGCGCAAGGAGAGGGTTCCACAGACGAGCGCATGATCGCGGTCCTTCGGCTCGATCCGGGTGGACACGAACGTCGCCACCGGGTGGGCGGCCACGTCCAGCAGGGCGGGTGCGTCGACCGCGCGATTCCATCCGGCGTCACCCATGTCCAACCGCGTCATCGGCACGGACACCGACAGCCTGGCACTGGACCAGTCGTCCGGATCGAACGTCACCGAGCCGGTACTGCCGGACACCGTGCCCAATGCCTGGGAGAAACCGGCATGGCTGACCGCGAACAGCACCCGCGTGTGGACCGGATCCAGCTGGTAGCTGGCCGGTTGTGCGACCGCGCCCAATGGCAAGGCCAGCGCGCACCAGAGCAAGGGTGAATATCGATGCATCGGCAATCCTCTGCGGGTTCGCGATTCTAGGCTCCATTCAATGAACGCTTGCGGGCGCTGCGGTGCATTGCGACCATGCGCCAGGCGATGACAGGGCAGTCCGCCGGGGAAGAACTTTGAAAACACCGGGGAAAGAGCGATTCCACGTGCGATTGCGGGCGGCAGCCTTGCTGCTGTGCTTGTGGCTGCCGATGGGCCTTCCAGTGCATGCAGGTCTTCCGGAAACCCCGCAGCCCCAGCAGCTGACGGTCGTGGATGGACTGCCCTCCAACCGCATCAACGACATCGCCGAGGACGCCGACGGCTATCTGTGGATCGCCACCAGCGACGGGCTGGCGCGTTACGACGGCATCGGTTTCCGCACGTGGCGCGTGGGACAGGGACTTCGCGACAACACTGTCTGGGCCGTCCACGTCGACGCGCGCAACCGCGTCTGGGTGGGCACCGGCAATGCCGGGTTGGCAGTGCTCGACGTGCGCCGCGAGAGATTCCGTTACTACGATCACGCCTCGAACCCGGCGATCGGCAGTGACGATGTCTGGTCGATCGCATCCACGGCCGACGGCATGCTGTGGTTCGGCACGGCGGACGGCGGACTCCATCGACTGGCGCCCGACGGCAGCATCGTCCGTTTCATGCCGCGCCCGGGCGATGCCCGCAGCCTTCCCGGCGCCGCGGTCGGCCAGCTTGCCGTCGCAGCCGACGGGACGCTCTGGATCGGCACCAAGAACGGCGTCGCGCGCTGGACCGGACGCGACTTCGACCGGTTGCCCGGCTCGGCGCTGCACGCACCTGCCGTCAATGGCCTGACGATCGATGCCGATGGCGCGCTCTGGATCGGCACGCCGCGCGGCGTCAGTGTCCGTTACCCGGATGGCGGCGTCTCGCTGTCGCCGTGGCCGGCATACGACAAGACCCTGTTCCACATGTTGCTGCGCGATCGCGAGGGCATCGACTGGCTCGATACCTTCGACGGCCTCGGGCGCGACAGCGAAGGCGCGGTGCGCAACGTGCCGCTGTACAGCAACTCCTCGCACGGTGCGGTCAAGCCGTCGTGGTCGCGCGCGTACGAGGATCGCGAAGGCGGACTCTGGTTTGCCAGCAGCGACAGCGGCCTGTGGTACCTGCGGCCGAACTGGCGGCGCTTCTCGGTGCTATCGCGGCAGGTTGGTGATCCGGCGTCCCCGGCCAACGCCTTCGTGCGCGGGATCGCTGCGTCGAGCAGCGGTGACATGTGGCTGGTCGGCAGCGGTGGCATGCTCGACCGCCTGGATCCGGAAAGCGGTGACATCCGACATGCGCTGGCCGATGCCGGCGCCGGCTACATGCCGATGGAGGTGCGCGAGGACCACAACGGCAAGGTGTGGATCAGTTACTACGATGGACTGACGCGCTTCGATCCCGAGACCGGCGCCACGAACCGCTGGTCATCGCAGGATCCCGTGGATGCGGCGCTACCAGGTGACCGCGCCTGGATCAACGAAACGTCCGATGGCAGCCTGTGGATCGTCTCGGAGGCCGGCGGCGTGCAGCGACGCGACGGCAATGGACACGTGCTGCAATCGCTGCAGCCTGGCGACCCCGATGGGTTGCCGCGCGGAACCCGCGTCTCGCAAGCGGGGGTGGGACCCGACGGCGCTCCATGGATCGCCGGGTCGCAGGGACTGTCGGTCTGGAGCGATGGCGACCACCGCATCGAACGCGTCCCCGGCGCACCGCGCGACACGATCGACAGCTTTGCCTCCGCGGACGGAAACACCCTGTGGCTGGCGCGCTTTGGCGTACTCGAAACCTACCGCTGGAATGGCGGCGGCCTGCAGTTGCTTGCACGTTACGACCAGCGACAGGGATTGCCTGCATTGGCCAGCGAGGGCATGACCGTCGACAGCGCTGGCATCGTCTGGCTGACCAGCGTCCGCGGCCTGATCCGCTTCGATCCGGCGAACCAATCGGCGCGCGTGTACGGCGTGCGCGACGGCCTGCCGAGCCAGGAGTTCGGCGAGAGGCCGGTGGCGCGGGTACAGGACGGTCGCATCGCGGCAGCCACGCCGGAAGGGCTGGTGCTGTTCGACCCGGCAGTGGTGCATCCATCGGCCAACATGCCGGCGCTGGTCATC
>JBBRHT010000158.1:0-5205 GCA_038222295.1 Lysobacterales bacterium | reverse complement strand
CAGGATGTCCTTGCCGTGCATGTCCGGACCCAGCGACGCGACAAAACGGCCCGCGGGGGTGGTGCGCTCCTCCGGCCGGATGGCCGACAGCTTCTGATCGCCGATGCCCGCAACGGTGCCGTCACCCGGGACCATGCCGAGCAACGCTGGCGCCATTCCCTGGAGGTGGCCGTGGCCATCGAGCACGAAGACCTTCGCGTTGACCTTGTCGATGATGATGTATGGCATGCCGGCGTTATCGCCTGAGTCGGCCACCCATCGCGCGACGTACTGCACCTCGTCCGATGCGAATGCCTGCTTCAGATCCTGCATCCCGGCATGCGGCGCGACGGCCGCGTGCGTGGTCGGCGCCGCCGGAAGTGCGTTGCCCTCCGCCCCTGATGCGACCGCACGACCCGGTTGCAGGGCAAGAAGCACCGCCACGACCACTTGCGTCGCGATCGCGCCGGCCAGGCGCTGTCGCGCACCGGACCGGCGCATCGAGCGGGGTGACTGGTCCTGCATCGCCTAGTTGCGGTAAGGCTTGGGCACGCGGACCGGCGCGACATACGGCGTCACCACCGGCGGCGGCGGCGGCGTCACTGCGATGGTGACGGGCGGCGGCGAATCTGGCGTCACGACGACCAGCGTCGGCGGCGGGGGCACGAACACCACGCCCGGCGGTGGGATGCCAAAGATCGGCGTGCCCGGCGGTGGCGGCGTGGTGATGGGAGGTGTTGTGGGTGGCCGCGTTCCCGGCGTCGATGTGATGGTTCCCGTCGTCTGCGCAAGCACGGGCCCGCAGCAATTGAACGGCAGTGCATACGCACCGGCCGCAGTACCCGCCAGCGTGTATCCGGTGAAGCTGATGCGCTTGTTCGCCCCGATATCCGGCGAATCGTAGTTGGCACTGCTTCCCGGTCCGGCGACCAGCGTCACGCCCAGCGGATTGCCTTTCAGGCCGGACAGGGTCGCCGTGGTGGTGCCGTCGTAGGTCTTGTCGCCCCCGTCGGCGAACACCAGCATGTACTGATGCAGCACCGCACCCTCGGTCAGGGTGAACTTGTTGTGGTAATCCGTCGGCGCCGTGTAGGAAATCGGGTTGTAGTAGATGTTGACCGGCGCGGCGGTCACTGTCGCGAGCGGGGCCAGCGAATCGAATGTCACCGTTCCACCCGCAACACCGGGCCCCGAGCCATCGGAGTCGGCATTGAGTGTCAAACCGAGCGGCAGGCCGAGGCTTCGCGTCGGATCGGCCGTGCCGCGCGTCAGGGTGATGGCCCCGGCGATGTTGACGTCATTGGCCGCGCACATCATCAGGTTGCCGTCGGTCACGGTGATCGCCGCATTCTGGTTGACGTCCCGCCCTGCGCTCAGAAGCACGCTGCCATTGGTCACGGTGATCGCGGCATTGACGTTGACGTCCTGGCTGCAGCAGGTCGACAGGTTCCCGTTGGTGGCCGTGATGGCCGCGTTGATGTTGACGTTGCCATCGGCATTCAAGGTCAGCGTGGTGGGTCCACCGCTTGCGGACCACGCCACCGCATCGTTGACGAAGATATCGCCATTGTCGGTGCCGGCACCAGCCGTGGTGATGGTGATGTTGTTGGTCACCAGTTGCGCCGCAAGCGTTGAGCCGGCGATGTTGTCGCCGGGCGCGCTGCCGATGGTGAAGTCCTGCGGATCGATCAGCCACTGCCCAGTGGTTCCGCCCGTCGCGGCCGTGCTGACGTGGATGCCATCGGCGATGTTGACGTGTGCTGCGGACGTTTCAACGAACCCCCCGTTGCCACCATTGGGCGCGCTTGCATCCAGCGTGCCGCCTGCATTCACCGTACCGGTCTGCTTGTCGGCCAGCAGCAGGATCGTACCGTTGTGGTTCTGGATCGACTGCGCCTGGATCACGCCGGTGTTGTTGACGACGGTGTTGAGCAGGTCGCCGGCGGCCTGCGCGGTGAGCAACACGTGCCCACCGTCGGCCTGGATCAGCCCGCCATTGCTCGCCAGCGCGTTCACCGCG
The DNA here is from genome assembly GCA_038222295.1 of Lysobacterales bacterium. Lineage (GTDB taxonomy): Bacteria > Pseudomonadota > Gammaproteobacteria > Xanthomonadales > Xanthomonadaceae > Cognatiluteimonas. The sequence goes on along the minus strand of JBBRHT010000158.1, from coordinate 3,206 downwards.
CCGCGCGACACGGCGACGTTCAACAGGCCGTCACCGGCAACGTCAAGGGTCACGCCCTCGCCCGCCGCCAGCGCCACGGTTCCCAGGCGCGCTGAAATGACGCCCTGGTTGCTGACGCTACGACCCATCAGCGCGACATACCCGCCGTCGGCGGCCCGGATGTGTCCCTTGTTGACGATCGTCCCGGGGCCAGCACCGGTGAATGCATATCTGCCGGCCATGAAGTCGGCATCGGTGATGCCCATTGTCGAGGCGACCAGGCTGCCGACATTCACCGACGAGCCACTACCGAAGAAGATGCCATTGGGATTGAGCAGGAAAACCCTGCCGTTCGACTCGAGGTTGCCGAGGATGACGGAGGGGTCGGTCCCCAGCACGCGGTTCAATGCGACCGAGCTGCTGCCGGGCTGCACGAACCGCACCGTGTCGCCGGTGCCGATGCTGAAGCTGTCCCAGTTGATCACCACGTTCGCAGTGGTCTGCGTGATCGTCGTGTTGGAACCGTTGCCCGAAATGGTGGCGCCACCATTCGTCACGACGCCGCCCACCGGCCCCGCGGCGTAGCTGGCGGTGGCGAAGGCCAGCATCATCGATCCTGACAACGCGCTGATCGCGAACCGCGCGACGCCCGATCCTTGTTTCTTCGCCACGGCGACGTCGGCGCTGTTCTCACGACTGGGACGGTTCTGGGTGTTCATGGGTCGATCCTCGAATGCTGTTCGGGCCCGCGCAGGGGCGGGCAGATCAGAAATATTTAATTGCCTGGATCCAGAAGCGACCCGATTTGTCGGGCGCCGATATCGCATCCTCGCTGCCGAGCTTGCGCGCGTAGTACGTCCGCACTGCGAAGTTGCCCGGATCATCCCAGGTCATCCCAACGCCGGCGCTGCTCAACGTGCGCTCGTTGCGGCCCGCATACCAGGGATTCTTGTTGATCGTGACGCGGCCGTTATCGACGAATCCCAGCAGGTGGACCTGGCCGGGTACGCGTCCGGACAGGCCGGCAAGCAGCAGGCTGGCTTCGACGCTCGCCAGGTATCCCTGGTCGCCGAAGGCTTCGCCTTGCGGATAGCCGCGCACGCCGTCCATGCCGCCGAGGACCATCTTTTCCGACGGGTCCAGGTTCTTCGAGGCAATCTGTCCGCTGACGCCCGCGCGCACCGACACGATGTCGGTGATGCGCTGCACACGCGAGGCGTTGAACCAGAGCTTGCTGTACGACCCGTTGGTCCGCGCGCTCGTTGCATCGACTGCCAGCGCCACGGGCGTCTGGATATCCAGCGATCCCGCCGACAATGCCAGGAAGAATGCATTCATGCCGCCGCCACCGATGCCGTCGTGGTGGTTGCCGTACAGGCTGGCAATCGCGACATGTGCCTTCTTGTCAGTCACAGAATCGAACAGGTCGATCCGGTCCTGGAAGGTCCTGTCCTCATATGCGAGCCCCGCGTAGAGATTGCTGTCGCGCGAACGGATCAGGGTCGCCGTGCCGAACACGCTGGCAACCTCAGCGGTGCCGTGCGCGCCGAGCACGTCGAATTGCTTGCCCAGCTCGTAGTCGAGCTTGCTGTAGGCCACGCCAGCCGCGAAACGGCCGAAGGGCATCTGGTATGACGCGCGGCCGTAACGCAGGCCGGGGCCTGAGGTGAGCAGGCGCAGGCTGGCAAGATCGCCGCGTCCCATGGGATTGTTGAGGTTGAGCGTGGCGCCCAGCCGGTACTCGCCGGTGTATGGATTGCCAGCGTTGTCCGCATCGATGCTGCCGGTCACGCGGCGTCCCGGGGTGATGTCCACCACCAGGTCCGAACTGCCTGGCGTGGCGCCGCGCACCAACGTGGAATTCACCTTCACGCCGGGAATATCCGAGAGCAGCAGCAGGCGGCTTTCCAGCGGCGCGATGGTGATGGGATCGCCGCTGTGCAGCCCGTCGAGTCGACTGCGTGCCACGCTGTCGGACAGGTGGCTCTGGTTACGCAGTGTCACATCGCCGTAGCGGCCTTCGCTGACGGCAATCGTCACGATGTTGTCGGTGACGCTCTGCGCCGGAAGATAGGCGCGCGCCACGAAATAGCCGCGGCGGCGGTAGTGATCGGTGATGCGCGCGGCCATGGCCTGCAGGTCGGGCAACGTCAACTCGGACCCTGGCTTGAATTGCGCGACGGCGACAAGTTCTGCCTGCGGATAGACGCTCGCACCCGTGACCCGCAATTCCTTGACCAGCACCTTGACCGAATCGGCGCCGGGCGCGGGCGCGGACGTCGCTTCCTCGATGCGGATTTCCGGCTGCATGGCTTGCGGCGCCGGGACTTGTGGAAGCTGCTGGAGCTGGCTGCCCGCACCGGGGATCTGCTGGGCCAAGACGCCCTGGCTGAGCGTCAACAGCATCAGCGGTATGAGTTTGGTTTTCACGATGAACCCCTATGTCTGTCGCCAGCGAGCCTGTGCAGCTCGGTGGTCATGTCGTTGTGGTCAGTCAGGCAGCAGCGATGCTCGCCGACCGAAGCGGCGACGAGCCTTGGAAATTAGAAATTTGCGGTGGGCCAGTGGTTCGTGTCGAGCGGCGCAGGCGGGACCTGCACAACCCGGATACCCTGCGATTGCAGGATCGATCTCTAGGGAACCGCGGCCCTCACGCATACAGGAGCACACACGATGTTCACGTCGTGCTCGCCAGATCGTGTTCTCGCCGGCTGCATGATGTCTTCCCCCTATCTCACGGGCATCAGGCGCGTATTCATCTGAACCCGTTGTGAAAAGGCCGGTTGGCGATGCGCTATTGGGACAGGGCACACACCAGCAGCAAGCCAAAACGCGAATGGAACACGATCACACCAGGCGCTACTCGTCCTCCAGAGTGAATCCCACCTTGACGGTCACCTGCCAATGCGCCACATCGCCGCCCTCGACGTAACCACGCGTTTCCATCACCTGGAACCACTTGATGTTGCGCATGGATTTCGAAGCACGTGCAATGGCCGTCCGGATCGCATCGTCGCTGCCCTTGGCGGACGAGCCGGTCAATTCCATTTATTTGTACACGTGGTTGGTCATGTCGAGCCTCCGGGCTTCGGGTCAGGGCTGCTTGATCCAACGAGGCAAGCCTGCATGGCCGGTCAGCACCGCCGAAGCGTTTCCTGAACGGAACGCCCGGCCGCGGCGGAACTTGCCGAACCAATTGCGAGAGCACCGGTCCTATCACTCGCGAC
>JBBRHT010000157.1:0-5239 GCA_038222295.1 Lysobacterales bacterium | reverse complement strand
TGAACTCGACCGTCAGGACATCGCCCTGCTTGCCCGACGGATAGTCACCCGGCGCACGAAGGACGGCGCCCACTGCGCTGTCCGGGAATGTTTTGGCGTAGAACGTGGCGGCGTCCAAAGCGGTGCCGTCATACCAGAGAGAAATCGTGTTCTTGCCGGGCATCTTGGTTCTCCTGGCTGTCAGGGCCGACAGGAGAATTCAGGCGTGCAGGCGGGATACTTCGCACGTCGCAAAAGCATGGGGCTGCATGATCGTCCCGCCGCTCAGGGTTGAACTCCGGCCCAGTCAATTGGTGTAAGGCGAGTTAAAACCCGCCTTACACAACGCGCTCGGCAGCGTCTTCGTTCGGGTCGGGTCTGCTAGGGCGCAATAACCGAAGGGCATTGCGCCGGATGCGGGACTTGTTCCATCAACCATCGCCAAGCGCCGAAACATTCAGCGTTCGATCGCGCCGATGTCTGCGCGCGGATCCTTGACACGCACGTAGCCGGGACCACGCTGGTCGATCACCAGGTCGAGAAAATTGTTGCCCCGGTCGATCGCCGGGCTGCCGGCACCGGGCAAGTGCGTCAACGTTCGTCCGCCGTTGTCCGCCAGCGGCCCCAGCAACGCATCCACACCGGTGATGGTATCGGCCGGCAGCGCGTTCACCGCGGCTGACTGGATCAGGTTGTTGGCGCCGATGATCGTCGCAATCGCGGCCCCACCATTGTTGCTGATGTCCCAGCTCGGTGCGCCGTTGCAGGTGTTGTCGGCAAGGATCGAGCTTTCAATATGGACCTGATCGAACACGACGATTGCACCAATGCAGTTGAACGGCGTGGTGGAATTGTTGAAGGCGATCGTGCTGTTGGCGATCGTGACGTCCACTCTGACCTCGCCCACGCTGATGAACGGCGAACTGTTGCCCGAGACCGTGCTGTTGACGACCGTCGCGTTGCTGAGCGTGAACGCGCCGTCGGAATAGAGGGCGTTGTTGCCTGAGATGGTCGAGTAGGCAATGAGCGTCGGCGTGCCGTTGACACCCAAAATGGTCAGCCCGCCATAGGAATGTCGTGCGCGGTTGTTGGCGATCGTCGAATAGACCAGGGTCGCGCCATCGAGTGCCCAGATCCCGCCGCCAGTACCGGCGATGTTGTCGCGGAACACGGTGCGATATCCGCGCACGTTGCCCCCGACGAAGGAGCCGTCCTGCAGGGCTTTTCCGGAGGCCACGCCGCCGCCCGCGGACGAGGCACCATTGAGGCCGTTGGAATACACCGCGCTGTAATCGAGCGACACGTTGCCTTCGGCGTAGATCCCGCCACCGAGTGCGTTGAATTTTGCATACGCGCCGCAGTGGCGCACCACCACGTCCGTGGCGCTGACATTCCCAGCCGAGAACACGCAGCCGCCATTGGCGTAATCGGCGATGAACTGGCCATGCTCGATCGTCATGCCGCGCAAGGTCAGCGTGCCGCGCCCGCGTGGCGGAACACCGAACTCCTGTAGTTGCCGCTGACCGACAGCAGATTGTGTCCACGGGCCTTGATGGCGAGATCCGCTTGCGGAATCGTCACCGCGCCGCTGGTGAGCGCGATGCGGCTACAGGTCAGTCCGCTCAGGTCGACAACGTCGCCGCTCAATGCACCCGCAACCGCCGCACGCAGGCTGCCAGCGCCGCTATCGGCGCAGGTGGTGACGACTTGCGTTGCCGCATGTGCAGCGGCCGGCATGGCGAATGCAGCAACCCCTAGGACGAACATGACCCCGACAGTCGCACGCGCCGACGAACACAGCGACGAAGTAGCCATGGCGGATCTCCTGCGCGGGAGAACGGACGATGAGAGCGGGGGTGTGGATGGAGTGTATAAATTCGCTGAATACGAAGCGCGAGCTCAAAACACCTGCCTAACCGACAGACCTCGTATCTGGCCCCTGCCGCGTGGCGACTCCGACAACGCGATACGCTTCAGGCTTTCGGAGGATTCGCCGCATCGCTGCTAGGCGAGCGTTCGGCGGTACGCGGAATCCGCGCGGTGAATGTCGTTTCACCCTGCTCGCTGGATGTGGCGCGGATGGTGCCGCCATGGCCCAGTGCGATCTCGCGCGCGATGAAGAGTCCCAGTCCGAGGCTGGTGCTCGAGCGCGGATCGGGATCGTTCGACGGCAGCTGGGTCAGCGGTTTGAAGATGGACTCCAACGCCGCGGCGGGAATCACCAATCCGTGGTTGGTCACGCGCAGGATCACGTCGTCTGCGTCGCCTTCCGCCGACATCACGACCGGTCGGTTGCGGGCGCCATGCTGGCCCGCATTGACCAGCAGGTTGGTGAGCAGCTGCTGGATGCGGACCGCGTCGAAGCTCCCGTGCAGGTCGCCGGTGGTCTGCCGCTCGTAGGTGTGCTCCGGATGCATGGCGCTCGCGTCGTCGACGGCAGCCGCGATCACGTCGTCCAGGCCCAGCGGACGCCGGTTGATGGGCATGCCGCTGCCCATCCGCGTGCGCGTGTAGCCCAGCAGGTCCTGCACCATCCCGCTCATCTGCCTGCTTGCACGAGTAACGCGGCTCGCCAGGCGCGAGGTCTGTGCTGGCGTGATGTCGGGATGCAGGAACATGTCGCCGGCCATTGCCATGGTGGCCAACGGAGCTCTCAGGTCGTGTCCGAGGATGGCGAGGAACAGCTCCCGGGTTTCGTCGGCGTCACCGGAGTAAGCCTCGATGGATTCGGCCAATGCCTGGTCGATCGCTTCGTTGAACCGGATGATTTCGGTGACCGCGTCACCCGATGCCGCACCGCAATGCTTCAGCCACAACCGGAGCACCGTGGCTCGCAGTGCCCGGAATTCCGCGCTGAGCTGCAGCAGCGAAAACTCGCTGGCATGGCGCAGCTGACCATGCGTCACCGCCGCGCTGTCCGCCCCGTCCTCGGCTGGCGCGCGGCCCTGCGATTTCGCGTACTGCTGCGAGGACGTCTGTTCGGATTCGATGTCCAGCGCAACGGCTTTGAGCATCGCCTCGGCGTGGTCTCCCAGCGCCAGTTCGGACATGTCGCGCGCCGCGGGGATCTGCGACCGGGCGAACGATTCCCACTCGGCGATGATGTCTTCCATGTGCCGGGTGATGAAATCGGATAGCCGCATCAGGGACTCCGGGAGCTCGCCGGGTTCCAGCATAGCCGGGCAGTCGGTGAAGGGTCGTCAAAACGGGGTCAGAGTGCGTTTTCGTCCTGCCGTCGCTGAGGATCCGGCGAGCCCGATCGGCCAGAACCGGGGATCAAGGGGCCAGGTTCAGTTAATGGATCAGGAGCCGATGTGCGTCAGCGCCGAGCCCTTGTGCATGGCGACGTGGTCGGTCTTGTCGCTATTGATCTCGTATTGCGGGTCGTCCGGCGTGCAATGGCGGGTATGGCCTTTGTACTGGGTGTCGTGGGTGTGGATCTTGACGATGCAGCCGCTGACGTGGCCAGCCTCGGAATTCCAGCGGACATGGTCGCCGACCTTGAACTTCGTGCTCATTGCATTGGACTCCTCTCGAAGCTGGGCGCCGTGTAAGGATAGACCCGCGAAAACAAGTCAGGTTCATTTTTTGACTCGAGGCCCGTGAGATGTGGCGAACAAGCCTCCATCTGTCGTCACCCACCAGTCACCCATGACGCATACGCTGCATCGAAGTCCTCCATGAGCCCCCTCGATGCCCGACAACGCGACCACTCCCACCCGCCTGCGCATCGACTTCGTCTCCGACGTCGCCTGCCCGTGGTGTGCCGTCGGCCTGCTGTCGCTGGAGCAGGCGCTTGAGCGCATGCGCGGCGAGGTGCAGGGGGATCTGCACGTCCAGCCGTTCGAGCTCAATCCGCAGATGCCGCCAGAAGGCGAGGACGCCGCCGAACACCTGGCGAAAAAGTGCGGCCTGACCGAGGCCGAACTCGCCGGCAACCAGGCGCGCATCCGCGAGCGCGGCGCGGAACTGGGGTTCACGTTCGCGGCCCGCAAGCGCGTCCACAACACGTTTGATGCGCACCGCCTGCTGCACTGGGCGGGCATCGAAGGCCAGCAGCTCCCGCTCAAGCACGCCCTGCTGCATGCCTATTTCACTGACGAGGAAAACGTCAGCGACCACGACACCCTGGCCCGCATCGCCAGCGACGTCGGCCTGCCGACGGACCGTGCCCGCGCCATCCTCGACTCGGACGAATACGCCACCGACGTGCGCGTCACCGAGCAGTTCTTCCTCGACAACGGCATCCAGGGCGTCCCGGCCATCATCATCGACCAGCGCCACCTGATTTCAGGCGGGCAGCCGGTGGAAGTCTTCGAGCGTGCGTTGCGGGAGATTGCGCGGGCGAATGTTGGGTCTGTTTGATGAAGGTGGCACGACTTTCAAACACGAATGTTCCCTGATCCCGCTCTTGGCATGACATTCCAAAGGTCGCGCTGGAATTCCGACATCGGTTTGGATCACGTCGCGCCGAACGCCATCCCCACGTCAGCGCATGGTGATCCAGGGTCGGTTGATTCCCGCGTCATGGCTGTGCCCACGACTGCGACATCACGGCAACACCCGCTACTCTCCTGGCCTTCCCCGCGTTGAGGCATGACCCGATGGCACCCGCGGACACGCTGTCCAAGCCGGTTTTCCAATGCCCGCGCTGATTCTCGGCCCGATGCTGCGGTACGTGGGCGAGACGGATGCCACCGTCTGGGTCGAGGTCGACAGCGCCTGCGAGGTGGAAGTGCTGGGGCACACCGCGCCGACCTTCGAGGTCGAGGGCCATCACTATGCGTTGGTGTACATGACCGACCTGGCGCCGGCCACGCGTCATCCCTACACAGTGCGGATCGACGGTGAATGCGTCTGGCCCGAGGCCGACTCTCCGTTTCCACCATGCGTCATCCAGACCTTCGACAAAAAGGCGACGTTGCGGATCGCATTCGGCTCGTGCCGGGTGGCGATGCCGCACGAGCCGCCGTACACGCTGACCCACGCCGAGGACGAGAAGCAGGGGTTCGAGATCGATGCCCTGCGCGCGCTCGCACTGCGCATGCGCGAACAGGCGCCGGAACAGTGGCCGCACGCGCTGCTGATGATCGGCGACCAGATCTATGCCGACGAGGTGTCGCCGCTGGTGCGCGACTGGATCCGCAGCCGGCGCGACACCAGCCAGCCGCCGGGCGAGGAACTGGCGGATTTCGAGGAGTACACGCGGTTGTATCGCGACTCATGGGGCCAGGCGGAGATCCGCTGGTTGCTGTCCACC
>JBBRHT010000156.1:0-5254 GCA_038222295.1 Lysobacterales bacterium | reverse complement strand
AAGATCCTGCTGGTCGGTGCCAATGGAACGCTCGGGCGCGCGGTCGCGGCTGAGCTGCGCGTGCGCCATGAGCTGATCCCTGCCGGGCGCAGGACCGGTGACGTGCACCTGGACCTGGCCGATGCCGACAGCATCGAAGCCGCGCTGCAGTCGGTCGGGCCGCTGGATGCCGTGATCTCCGCCGCCGGGCACGTCGCATTCGGCCCGCTTCTCGAACTGACCGACGTGCAGTGGAATCTGGGGCTGACGGAGAAACTCATGGGGCAGGTGAATTTGGCCCTGCTCGCCGTGCCCCACCTGCGTGATGGCGGCTCGATCACGCTCACCACCGGCGTGGTGTCGACCGACCCGATCCGCGGCGGCGCATCGGCGGCGATGGTCAACGGCGGGCTGGAGTCGTTCGTGCGCTGCGCGGCGCTGGAGTTGCCGCGCGGACTGCGCATCAATGCAGTGAGTCCGGGCGTGCTGCTGGAATCGATGCACGAGTACGCACCACTGTTCCGCGGTTTCGAGCCAGTGCCCGCGGCGCGCGCGGCGCTGGGCTTCGCCCGCAGCGTGGAAGGCGGCGATACCGGCAGGACCTACCGCCTGGCCTAGCAGGTCGACCAGGCGCGGGCACTATCGGCGCTCGTTGCGCTCGTCCTGGTCGCCATCGCTGCGAACGTCATCGAGGAAGGACGTCCCGTCGGCATTGCGATCGCCCGGCTGGTCATCGAGCGCGGCATCCAGCAGGTCGGCCTGGTCGTCGACGCCGATGTTGTCGATCGCCGACTGCGAGCGCGGATCCAGTGACGGCGGACGCATGGGGCGCCGCTCCACAGGCTCCCCGCGCGGAACGCCATCGGGCGCCGGTGCGCCGGTTTGATTGGTCTTTCCCATCGTCGTCACTCCAGCATTGGCCGATGCCCCGACACCGGATCGAACCCGTGCCCTGGCTGTCGATCACTATCCGCGTGCGGGCGTTAGCGACGCGACAAGGCCAGCCATTGCCGGCATCGTGCCGATTGCTCGCCTGCCCGCAACCGACGAGGCAAAATCGACGAATGGAATGCTGCGAGCTCGACAATCCATTCTGGTCATCGCTGGCCAGTCGTCATCACGCGGTCGCGCAATGTTCGCGGGATGTTGCGCGCTACCCGGCCGACTTCGCGCCCTTCATTGGCGTGAGGCATGCCGACGTGGACATCGGCGCGGCGCTGGCTGCGCTGGTCGAACCAGGCGAAACCTTGTTGCTGCTCGGCGTCGCGCCGCGGGTGCCCGAGGAGTGGTGCCTGGAGCCGTTTGCCGACCTCGCGCAGATGACCTGCGTCGAGCCGATCCCCGTGATCGACGGGCCGGATGTCATCGCGCTCACCGACGCACATCCCGCCGACGTGCTGTCACTGACGGCACTGGTGTATCCGCATTACTTCCGCCCGCGGACGATCGAACTGGGTCGTTATTACGGCATCTACCAGGACGGTCGCCTGGCGGCGATGGCAGGCGAGCGCCTGGGCATGGACGACCATCAGGAAATCAGTGCCATCTGCACCCACCCGGATTTCCATGGGCGCGGCTACGCTCGCCGCCTCACCGCCCTCGTGTCGAACGACAACATCGCGCGTGGCCGCACCCCGTTCCTGCACGTGAGCCACGAGAACGGTCGCGCCAAGCGGCTGTACGAGCAGATCGGCTATCGCCATCGCCGCGACATCGGATTCTGGGCCTTGCATCGCGCATGAATCGCGTTTCCGCGCATTGGGTCGCGGTTTTCGAACGCAGGCGACGTCCACAATTTGCATCGGGGCGGCGCGTGCGCTGGCCTGGTCGCGGGGATCGCGTGTCGGCAACGGGGGAAACCAATGACGCGACTGGGCTTGTGGCTGTCCATGGGGATGACGTTGCTCGGGATGCCTGGACTGGCGTCGGCGGATGGCGCCGGATCATCCAGCGATGTTCCCGACGATCACCCGCAGCCATTTCCAGGCGGCTTCCTGCGTGAGTCGCGGATCGCCTATCCGCTGAAGGTTGGTGGGTGGGAAGCCGTCGGCGAGCATCGCTTCGACGAGCAGCAATATGGCGTTTCGGTGCGCTATGCCCATGGCCAGGACACGGATCGCTGGATCGATGTCTACTTCTACCCAGCCGGCGTGCTGAGTGCGCTGCAGTTTGCCGGGGTCGCGAAGGCGGAAGCCGACCTCATCGGACAGGCGCATCGGCAGGCGGGTCACGCGGGTTTCGACATCAGCGAATTGCGGGCGTTTTCCGTGGCGGCGGTCCCGGCCGATCCAGGCGCGACGATCCCGGCCAGCGTGGTCGACCTGGGTTACACGATCCATGGCACGGCATACAGCTCGGCGATGACGTTGCTGCTCGATCGCCTGTACTTCGTCAAGGCGCGTTACAGCATCGAGCAGGCCAGGCTGTCGCGCGAGGACACCCGTCGGCAACTGGAACAATTCACCGCGCAGCTGCATCCCCGCCTGGTCGTCCTCAGCATGGGCGATTGCTCGATGCCGTCACGGATCGACGCGGGCACCGGTCGCGTCACCGCCGGTAGGCAAGTGCTGGATGCCCGGCTGTTGCCAAGTTGCGTTGGCGAATCGCCGGGCAACCCGGATGTGTCCGCGGGGATGCGTGAAATCCGCATCGATTACCGCGCGCCGGACGGCGAGGACGGTCCTTCGCGATCGATCGGCGTGGCGCGGATCAAGGTCGGCTGAGCGCGGCGCGTTCGCCGCCCACGGCGGCAATCGAAATCCGCGCAGTCCCTAGCGACCGGTCGGCTTGGCGCCGCCGCCTGGCGCGAAGTCCCGCACCCAGGCATGGGTCGACGACGCGTGCAATGGCTGGTGGCAAACCTGGGTATCGATGATCGTGCGCAGGTCGCCCGCGCTCAGGCCGGATGAGGCCGCATCGATCCCTTCCGCGGGCGACGATTGGGACAACGCTGCCGACGCCAATTGCCTGGCGACGGCACTGAGCAGCTCCGCCGTGGCTTCCCGCAATGCATTGCGTTCGGCCTCGGTGTGCCACGCACACGCCTGCAGTTCTCCGGCTCGCTCATCGCAGGCCTGTGCCAGGTCGCTCAGTTCACGATCGAGATAGGGATGGTCCATCGGGCGATCCTGCATCGGGAATTTGGAAGGCGTGATGAACGCCATCGGGGCGACATGGCATCGAACCGGGCCCATCATCCGCCAGCCCGCCACGCCCCGCATCGGCCGTTACGCCTATTGCATCCGGACGCTCGATGCGCTCACGGGTGCGACGCCTGCCGCAACGCGTGATCCCAATCACAATCCCGGGTGATACACGCGCTCCGTATGTTCCTTGAGCTGTTCGGGCCAGAAGTACACCGTCCGCAGGTTGCCGGTGGTGTAGCGCTCGGCCTCGTCGTTGAAGTGCGCGGAGCCGGGGTGGCCGCTTTCGCCACCGGCGGTGATGGCGCGCGCACTGACCTTGTCGCCGAACTCGACGACGGCGACGAAGCTGTTGCCGCTGGTGCCGTAATAACGTTTGGTCCCGGGCCAGCGGTGTGCACCGAACGATGCGAGCGAGCCCCATCGCGACGACACGAACGGCACCGGAATGCTGGGCTTCCCATCGTCGAACGGCTGCACGATGGCGCCGTCGATGCGCTGGAAGCGATTGACCTCGCCCCACGGCACGCCCCAGCTGCCGAAGTCCGTGCGCAGGCGGTCGGATGCCTCCACCAGTGCATCCAGGCGTGCCTTCGGCCCCGCCTGGCCTGCCATGTAGTCATAGACCGAGGCATGCGCGGATTCGGCATTTGCGTGCACCTTGTCCCACAAGGTGTCGCCCCAGAACACCGCAAGCGACGTCGGCATCGACGCGATGCCCCAGCGATCATCCCAATTGCGCAGCAGCGCGATCTGCCCCGCGAGCCGCCGCCTGAGCGGATCGTTGGCCGGCAACGCGTCGTAATCGGAAAGGAGCACCGGGATCAGTTGGGCGAAGGCCGGCAGGTAGGGATCGAATGCCGAGGCGATCAACGTGGGCAGCGTGAAATCCTTGTGGCTGGACAGCACGCGCGTGGCGTGGATGCCGCGCGGGTTTTCGCCGAACGTGTCCATGTAGCGCGGATAGTCGGTGCGCTTCGGGCTGTCTGTTCCGGCTGCGGAGTACGGCCAGTTGTTGGTGTTGAACAGCCAGCCATTGGGTGGGTTGAGCAGGTGCGGCGCCTCGTCGAGCGCGTGCAATCCGTGCCAGTCGGTGGCCGGATCGCTGCCATCGACCGGCTGCGTGTAGTCGAACCGGTCGTCGCGCTTCGGGATGAACTGCGGATGCAGGTAGGCGATCTCGCCCTTGTCGTCGGCGAAGATCGTGTTGTTGGACGAGTTCGCCTTCAATTCGGCGACCTTCAGGTAGCTGGCGTAATCGGTGGCCCTGGTGCGCAGCCAGCTTTGTTCCAGCGCGGCGATGGGCTTGTTCATCAGCGCGACGGCAATCCACTTGCCGCCCTTCGCCCGGATGATCGGGCCGTGGTGGGTTGCGAACACGATGAAGCGGCGCTGGGCCATCGCGCCGTCCTTGCCGCGATAGGGCACGACGATCTCGCGCGTCGTGACCGGCCGCAACGCCTTGCCGTAGCGATAGGTGAGTTGCTTGTCCTGGCGGACGATCGTCTCGGCGAATTCGTCGACGACGTCGGCGCCGGTGGACGTATGCATCCAGCCGGCATGCCGGTTGAAGCCCTGGTAGATGAAGAACTGCCCCCAGGTCACCGCGCCATAGGCGTCCAGGCCCGCGTCGCTGGTCATCTGCAACTCGGATCGGAAGAAGAACGAGGTGTGCGGATTGATGAGCAGCAGCGCATGGCCGTTGGCGGTGAGTCGTGGCGCGATCGCAAACCCGTTGGATCCCGTTGGCTCGTCCCAGCTCGACGGTGTTGGCGCGCGCGCGACCGCGCTGGGGTTCCCGCCGTAGAAGGCTGCGAGGTCGTCGAGCGATATCCGCTCGATGTCGCCGCCGATGCTGCCCTCGGTGAAGCTCAGCGCCATCCACGGCTCGAAGTGAGTGATGACGCGTGGATGCACGTCGGGATGGGTGGCAAGGTAATGATTCAGGCCGTCGGCCCAGGCGATCATCAGCGCCTGCAGCCAGTCCGGGCTCTTCGCGTACAGCGCCCGCAATTCCACCGGATCGATGAAGAGTTTCTGTCGCAGGTCCTGCCAGGTCGCGGACTCGCCCTCGGCCTCGGCGAGCCGGCCCATCGCGTTGAGGTAGTTGGTCTCGACCCGGTTGAAGTCGT
>JBBRHT010000155.1:0-5301 GCA_038222295.1 Lysobacterales bacterium | reverse complement strand
CGTCTGTTCCTGCTGCCAGCGCCATTGCGGGACGATGTCGAAGCCGGGCCCCTGCAGGAACAACAGGCGGTCCAGCCGGGACCACAGCGGCGGGTAGTCACGCGCGAGCGCTCCGTTGCTCCAGCTGCGCCAGGCACCGTCGGGATCGTCGTCGCGCTCCAGCGCGTTGAGCGGCTCGCGCAGCTCGGCAGGGGATTGCGGAGGAACCTTCAGGAACCATCCCTCCAGGATGACCATGTCCGCCTGTTGCACGATCGGCCATTGCGATTGCGGAAGGCGGTCGTCGGCGATCTTGTCGAATCGTGGCAGTGCGGTGCGACGCTGCGCGCGCAGTGAATCCAGCACCTCGCATGCGAGCGCCACATCGTGCGTGCCTGGCGCGCCGCGGGTGGCGCACAGTGGATGCACGCGACGCCCAAGTTCCTGCCGCGCCGCATGCCCAAGGTAGAAATCGTCGATGGACAAGGCAACGACCCGGCGACCGTGGCTGGCCTCCATGTCAGCCATCTGCGCCGACAAGGTGGACTTGCCGGTCCCCTGCAGCCCGGCGATGGCATAGGTGCGGCATCCGTGCCCGCGCGCGTCGGCGAGGATATCGGCGACGAACGGGTCCGGATAGCTGGCGGATGCGGGTGAATGCGAAGTCGTTGGCATCGCGCGACAATAACGCAATGACCGCACACCCTTTGTATCTCCAGGCCCTGGTTCGTTTCCAGGAACTGTTCGACGAAGCGCTCGCCGCCGGCGAGCCCGATCGCACGGCGATGGTCGTTGCGACTTCGACGCCGGAAGCACGCCCCTCTGCCCGGACGGTGTTGCTGAAGGCGCACGACGCCCGCGGCTTCGTGTTCTACACGCACATGGATGGCCGCAAGGGACGCGAACTGCAGGCCAACCCGCATGCGGCGCTGCTGTTCCACTGGCCGCGCGTGCGGCAGGGCGTGCAGGTGCGGGTGGAAGGCAGCGTGGAGCAGGTGTCCGACGCCGAAGCCGATGCGTATTTCGCCTCGCGGCCGCGGGTGAGCCAACTCGGTGCGTGGGCGTCGCGGCAGTCGGAGACGCTGGAATCGCGCGACGTCTTCGAGGACAGGCTGGCCAGGGCCGAGCACGAGTTCGCCGGTCGCGATGTCGCCAGGCCACCGCGATGGACCGGCTTCCGGGTCAGGCCCCAGGTCATCGAGTTCTGGCTGGGCGCGGATTTCCGCCTGCACGAACGCGACGTATACGAATGCGACGCGCAAGGCGGATGGGGCAAGCGGATGCTGTATCCGTGAGACATCGTTGCACGCAGGCCAGGATGGCCGTGCCATGACCGGTCCGGCGCGCATCGTGTGCCTGACGGAGGAGCCGACGGAAACGCTGTACGCGCTCGGCGAGCAGGCGAGGATCGTCGGCATCAGCGGCTTCACCGTGCGACCGCCGCGGGCCCGGCTGGAGAAGCCGAAGGTCAGCGCATTCACCTCGGCGAAAATAGACCGCATCCTGGCGCTGCGTCCGGATTTCGTCGTCGGGTTCTCCGACATCCAGGCCGATATCGCCGCCGAGCTCATCCGAAGCGGCGTGGAGGTCTGGATCAGCAACCACCGCAGCGTCGACGGGATCCTGGACTACATCGTTCGCCTCGGCGCGCTGGTGGGCGCTGGTGACAAGGCGACGGCCTACGCCGATGGCCTGCGTCGCGACCTCGACGCGATCTCGCGCCAGGCGGCCCAATGGCCCGGGCGACCTGCGGTGTATTTCGAGGAATGGGACGACCCCTTGATCAGCGGCATCCAGTGGGTGGCGGAGCTCATCCGGATTGCCGGTGGCGATGACATTTTTCCCGAACGTGCCGCCGAGCCGCTGGCCCGCCAGCGCATCCTGGAAGACCCGGGCGAAGTGGCCGCGCGCGCGCCCGACATCATCATCGGCTCATGGTGCGGAAAGAAATTCCAGCCTGACCGCGTTGCCGCGCGTCCGGGTTGGGGCGCCATCCCGGCGGTGCGCGATGGCGAACTCCACGAGATCAAGTCGCCGCTGATCCTGCAGCCGGGGCCGGCGGCGTTGACCGACGGCGTGCGTGCCATCGCCGGAATCATCAACGCATGGCACCGTCGCAAGGGTCATGCGGATCGCGCGAGTCGTTGACGACGCCGGGGCTGGCTACTGCGGATAGACCTCGCGCTGGAACTGCATCCGTACCGGCGCCATGCCTTCGACCGCGACCGTCAGGTCGAACCGCAGCGTGTCTGGCAGGGTGGTCTGCGTGCTTCCGATGGAATCGACCAGTGCCCCGGAATGCACCTGCCGCATCGCGATGACCTGCTGTCCGCCGCGCAGGTCCGTCACGGTCGCGGTGACCATCGCCGGCAGGGACGTGGCGGTCGCCGATGGCCCCTGGCGCACCGCGACCAGCACCAGCAGCGTGCCTGGGCTGCGCTTGACGCCGTACTCGCGTGCGACCGACTCCGGCAACATCGAGGTCTGCGTGGCGCTGGCGCGCACGGTGACTTCGCCGATTTCGGCCAACGCGTCGCCGCGCTGATCGGTGATGGGCTGGACCTCGCCCGGCCCCGATGGCGTTTGCGGGTCCGCGCAGCCACCGGCTGCCAGCAGCGCCAGCAGGGCGAAGGCGAAAAGGTGTCTGTGGCAAGTCGTCATGGTCGCTCAGTCAAGGTCGGTGGAAAGCTGTCTACCGCGAATGCGGGCTGCATGGATCGCGCGCCCGACAAGGCCTGGAAACCCGCCGTCGAGCAGCACTTCAACCGCAGCCTGGGTGGTGCCATCGGGAGACGTGACGCGCCGCCGCATTTCGACCGGCGTCGCCTGTTCCTCCGTCATCATCCGGGCCGCGCCCAGCAGCGTCTGCGCGACCAGGCTGCGGGCGACGTCGTCCGGCAAGCCTTCAGCCAGCGCCGCGTCGATCATCGCCTCGGCCAACAGGAAGGCGTACGCCGGACCACTGCCCGATACGGCCGTCACGGCGTCCATTTTCGCTTCGTCGGTCACCCACACGGTTTCCCCGCTGGCCCACATCAGGCGCTCGGCGCGCCGGCATCCCGCAGGCCCCACCTGCGGATTGGCATAGAGCCCGGTGACCCCCGCCCCCAGCACGGCGGCGGCATTGGGCATGGCGCGCACGATCGCGATGTCGCCACCCATCCAGCGATCCAGCTGCAGCGTGGTGACGCCTGCGGCCACCGAGAACACCAGCGGCCGGGCAAGCTGGGCCTGCGCGGCAAGGCCCTCGCAGACGCCCCGGATCAGCTGCGGCTTGACGCCGAGGATCCACGCGTCCGCCCCGGCAACGGCGGCGGGGTTGTCGGCGAAAACCCGCACGCCGAAGTCGTGATGCAATGCGGCCCGCACCTGGGCAACGGGTTCGGCCACGCGGATCGAGTCCGGATCGACGCCGGCGGCCACCAGTCCCGTCACCAGCATGCGCACGATGTTCCCGCCGCCGACGAAGGCGATGGACCCGTGACCTGTCATTCAACCGACTCCTTCGGTGGGCGTGGACCAAACAGGATCGTGCCGAGCCGGATCATCGTCGCGCCCTCCTCGATGGCGATGGGGAAATCCTCGCTCATTCCCATCGACAGCGTATCCGCCTGCGGATGCACCTGCCGCAGTGACTCGAACAGAAGTCTCGCCCGCCGGAACGCCGGGCGCCGTTGCTCAAGGTCGGGCAGGGGGGCGGGAATGGTCATCAGTCCACGCAGCACCAGGTTCGGCGTCGCCGCGATCGCTGCCGCCAGTGGCATGACATCGCCGGCGGCACAGCCATGCTTGCTGTCTTCATCATCGATGTTGACCTGGACCAGCACCTGGAGCGGAGGCAGGTTGGAAGGACGATGACGGCCCAATGCCTGCGCCAGGGAGGGGCGGTCGACCGTCTGCACCCAGTCGAACAGCTGCGCGGCATCGGCGGCCTTGTTGGACTGCAGGTGGCCGATCAGGTGCCATTCCAGTCCCGCGTCGGCGAGGGCGACGCACTTTGCGCGCGCCTCCTGCACGTAGTTCTCGCCGAACGCAGGCGCCTGTTCACCTGCAGCATCGGTCACATCCCGGTGCAGGGCTCGCATGGCCGCGGCCAGTTCCGCGATCGCCATCGCAGGCTGTCGCTTGGAGACCACCAATAATCGCGGGATTGGCCGACCGGCGCGTCGTGCCGCGTTTTCAATGGTTTGCAAGACGGATTGGAGCGCCTGCGCGGGCACGTGGGATCCTGTCGGGGCAAGAGGTCGAACCCCGGAATTTGTGCCTATACTGCGGCGCGGGAGCCATTGTTTCCACCCGGGCTTCCGCGGATCGCGTCACGGGTCATGGTGTGGACGAAGTGCCGGGGAGCACGCATGGATATCGCCGAATTACTGGCATTCTCAGTCAAGAACAAAGCATCCGACCTGCATCTGTCGGCAGGCCTGCCACCGATGATCCGCGTCGACGGCGACGTGCGACGCATCAACATCCCGGCGCTGGACCACAAGCAGGTGCATGCGCTTGTCTACGACATCATGTCGGACAAGCAGCGGCGCGACTACGAGGAATTCCTCGAGGTCGACTTCTCCTTCGAGATCCCGGGCCTGGCGCGGTTCCGCGTCAACGCCTTCAACCAGAATCGCGGTGCCGGTGCCGTGTTCCGCACGGTGCCTTCCGAGGTGCTGACGCTGGAAGACCTCGGCTGCCCGAAGATCTTCCAGGACCTGATCGACCAGCCGCAGGGACTGATCCTGGTCACCGGCCCGACCGGCTCGGGCAAGTCGACCACGCTGGCCGCGATGGTCGACCACATCAACAAGAACGAATACGGCCACATCCTCAGCGTCGAGGACCCGATCGAATTCGTGCATACCGCGCAGAAGTGCCTGATCAACCAGCGCGAAGTGCATCGTGATACCCACGGCTTCAACGAGGCGCTGCGTTCGGCGTTGCGCGAGGATCCCGACTACATCCTGGTCGGCGAAATGCGCGATATCGAGACCATCCGGCTGGCGCTGACCGCCGCGGAGACCGGACACCTGGTGTTCGCGACGCTGCACACCTCCAGTGCGGCCAAGACCATCGACCGCATCATCGACGTGTTCCCCGCCGGCGAAAAGCCGATGGTGCGCTCGATGCTGTCCGAATCGCTGCGTGCGGTCATTTCGCAGGCACTGCTCAAGAAGGTCGGTGGCGGCCGGACCGCGGCGTGGGAAATCATGGTCGGCACCCCGGCCATCCGCAACCTGATCCGCGAGGACAAGGTCGCGCAGATGTATTCGTCGATCCAGACCGGCCAGCAGTACGGCATGATGACCCTGGACCAGCACCTGCAGGACC
>JBBRHT010000154.1:0-5331 GCA_038222295.1 Lysobacterales bacterium | reverse complement strand
TGTCGCCGATCGGACTGTCGATGGTGACCAAGCTGGCGCCGATGAAGTACGTCGGGCTGGCGATGGGCGGCTGGTTCCTCAGCACCGCCATCGGCAACAGCCAGAAGCTGAAGGTGAATCATGACGGTTGCCTCGGCACTGTCAGGATTCACCTTCAGCTTCTGGCTGTTGCTGGGTGCCGGCGTGTTCCTCTTCGTGATCGCGCCGGTGATCAACCGCCTGATGCACGGCATCAAATAAACGCGGCATCGGGCGCCTGCACCCGGCCAGGCGCCCGCTCACCAGTGCGATTCAGCCGGCGGCGGTGTCTTCCGCGCTTGGCTGCACGCCGCCCGGCTTGAACTCAATGGCGGTGATGCCCCGCCGGCCCGCGTGCGCGGCGACATGGACGACGATGTCGATCGTCATCCTCAGCAGGCGCAGGATCGCGTCGTATTCCAGGCCAGCGCCTTCGCGCGATGCCTTGATCATGAGCGCCAGCTGGTCCCAGGTCTGGCGCGTGCTGCCGGCATGGCAGCTGGTGATCGATCCCGGATGGCCCGACGCGCAGTTGCGGATGAAATAGAACGATTCGTCGCCGCGCAGCTCGGCCAGGATGATGCGGTCGGGCTTCATCCGCAGGCAAGCTTCCATGCAGGTCTTGGCGGTGACCTGGCTGCTGCCCTGCCCGCCTTTCGAATACAGCAGGTGCACGGCATTGGGCTGGTCGATGAACAGCTCGCGCGCATCCTCGATCGTGATCAGCCGCTCGCTGTCGGGGATCGCCTGCACCAGCGACTTCATGAAGGTCGTCTTGCCACTGCCCGTCGCGCCCGACACGACGATGTTCTTCTTGTGTTGCACCGCGCGCGTGAAGAATGCGGCGTAGTCGCGCGCCTTGCGCAATGCGAGCAGCTCCCTGTCCTGCTCGCTGATGCCGTCCACTTCGGCAATGCCCTCGAATAATCCCTGCGCGTGGTATTGCGCCAGGCTGCGCGCCTGCCTGGAGGGCAGGCGGATGGTGATGGAGACGGTGCCTGCATCGCAGGCAGGCGGTATCACGAACTGCGCGCGCTGGCCGGTGGGAAAGGTGAGCGAGACGATCGGCTCGATGTCGGTGATGCGCTGTCCGGTGTTGCTCTCGTTGACCACCGCGGTACAGAACTGCCGTGCCCGCTCGAAGGTCAGCGATGGCGCCGCGATACGCTGCCAACCGGAGGCCCGTTCCAGATAGAACTCACCCGGGCGGTTGATGCAGATCTCGGTCACGTCCTCCGCCGCCATGTGCCCGAGGATGCCGAGCACTTCGTACTGGTAGGTCAGGAAATCACTGGAGACGCGCGCCAGCGGCAAGTCGGTCTCCACGCAGGCGGGCGTCAGCGCGCCGCGGCCACGGCGGAAAAGTCGACATCCTTCGCCACGTAGATGTTCAGCACCGTTCCCTGGTTGATGGTCACCGTCGCCGGCCGGCTGATGCTGCGGTCCAGCGCCTGGTTGGCCAGCCGTTCCATCGTGCGCGCGGTGTTGCTGTCGAACGGCGCCTGCGTCACCAGTCCGTTGCTGACCGTGGTGGTGCGTGGTCCGTGTTGCTCGCCTTCGTACTTGAAGGCATCGCTGATCATGCTGATCATCAGCGCGGCGCTGATCCGCGCACCCCAGTGCGCGTCGTAATCGCCCGGATGCCCCGCGCCGCCGAGGTTGTCCACGCCCGGGCTTGCCATGCTGACGTCCACGCCATCGGGGGTGGTGATTCGGTCCCAGACCACCGCCACGCGCGGGCCGTTGGCGTCGGTGTCGTAGCGTCCAGACACCTTCGATCCTTTCGGCAGCAGCAGGTTGCGGCCATTGATCGAATAGGTCGGCTCGGTGACGACGCAGGACGTGAATCCGGGGATGTCGGTGACGATCCGCGTCTCCAGCACGCAACGGATGTAGGTGCCGCGCACGAGGAGGGAGTCGGGATGGCGGATGAACTGCGCACCGGTGCTGTCGGCGACGACGACCGGCGTCGCTGCGGCAGCCTGTCCCGGCGGCGGAGGCATTCCCGCAAGCAACGCCTGTGTGTAGGGATTCGCGGATTGCGCAGCGGTGGCCGGGTCGGGCGTATCCATCCGGCGTTGCATCAGCGTCAGTGGCGGTGCCGGCACTACACCGGACGGAAACGCCGGCGCTGCGCGCATCGGCTGCCCGGGAAGCGGCGGCAACGGTGGTGAGGTGCTGCTCGCCTGCAGTGGTTCCACGGCGATGGGTACCGCTACCGTGGCGGCCGCCGGGGTGGGGGTCGGCGGCAGCGGCGGAATCACGATGGTTTCCGCGCGCGTGCGGCTGGCCGGGCTGCCTGCGGCGGCCCCATGGAACATCCATGCGGCCGCGAATACCAGCAAGGCCACGATCGCGCCGAGGAATGCCAGCGCCTTGCGATTGACGCGCGGATGATCGAGCGCCCGCAGGACCGGGATGCCGGCGTCCAGGTCCGGGTACGCGACCTGTGCGGTGTGGTGGGGGTCTGGATCCAGCCCCGGCATCGTGGCGCGATCCCGCGGCAGGGGATCATGGTCGCGATTGCGATCCGTGGTTGTCATGGCGTCGCGCTCCTGCGCAGGCCGACGACATTGCTGCCGTGGCGAAGCACCAGGTAGGGATAGGTGCCGTGGACGACCAGCGTGTCGCGCTCCACCGTCGTGTTGACGATGAAGTCCTCGCCAGCTTCCCGCTCTCGGGCAAAGACCGCCGGGAAATCCGCGGTGGGCATGTCGGCGGTGCCGGCCATGCGGATGTAGGTGAAGCGTCCGTCGTCGTAGACCGCCGCTGGCACCAGCCAGCGCTGCCCGGTGGTGGTGGCGTAGTCGTAGTCGACGTTGTAGCGGCGATCGGGTTGCAGTCGCGTATCCAGTTGCAGTGGCGGCGCGGCGCTGGCTTGAGCGACGAACCGGCTGTCGGCCGGGTAGTCGAACGTGATCTTGTATTGCACGCCCTCGCGCCTGGCGTCATCGAGCGATTTCCAGTTGGTCGCCACCACGCGCAACTCGAAGAGGTAGGAATGCGTTGCCGTACGGATGACCAGGTTGGTGTCGACATCCACGTTGCGCGGCTTGAGGTAGAAGACGTTCCCGCGCCGGGTGAGGTCCCAGCCATTGCTGAAGCCGGTGCTGAAGTCAGCCACGGTTTCGCTGGGGCTCAACTCGATCTGTGTGGTGATGCCCAACCCTGTGCGAACCTGATAGATCCGGTCGGCGACGTAGTCGTAGGTTTCGACAACCTGCGCATGCAGCGGTGTCGAGATGCCGGTCGTTGCCAGCATGACCGCGGCCATGCCGATGACATGGCGGGTCACTGCGCGGCCTCGGCGGAAACGGGCTTGGCGGCGAGGCCGACGACAGCCACTTGATCCGCTCCGGTCGCCTGCGCCGCCGATCCCCGCGCTGCATTGGATTCTTCCAGGGGCGGATCGGGCGCGTAGTCGTTGTCGACGCGGTAGGTGGTGACCTGGAATCCCAGCGGGTTCTCGATGCGGTCCTTCTCGTCCATTCCCAGCTCAGGCTTGTAGGCGAACTCCAGCGTCGCGATCCGGTTGTCGAGCGGTCGCGTGGCGCCGCTGGCGTTGTCGTAGGCTTCGCGCTGGAACCGTACCGTTGCGCCGCGCGGCGCGGCATCGGGCGCGGGGCGCAGCAACTGGATGCTCAGGATCGACACGCGGATGGAGCGATTCTTGCCGTAGGTGTTGAAGGGGCTGTCGGGATTGCGCGAGGCATGCAGGCGCGTGTAGTCCGCGGCCACGGCCGGCGACGCCATCGTGTACACGGTCGCCCAGTCGCGCAGCCGGATCAGCGCATAGTCGTAGGACTCGCGCGCGAGCACGAAATGCGCGACGTTGCTGCGATTGATCGCTTCGCCCGCGGTGATGCCCGCATGGTTGAAGTCGCCGGTCAGGCGCGCGACCGTGCTGGTACCGGTGTAGGCATCGGCCATCACCAGGTAGGGCACCTTCTCCTTCAGCGGCAGCACCACGAGATAGCCGCCCGCGAGCAGCAGCGACAGCGCGACGGCGCACCCCGCCACGATCCACGCGCGACGTTCGCTGCGCCGGACGACGTCGGCAAGGGACGTCTCGAAGTTCACCGATTGCGACAGCGCACGGGTGATCCCGGCGGGCGGAGTTGGAGTGGAAGTCATCGGCGGCGCATCCCTGTGCGACTGGATCGGTAGACCCGCGCGATCCTGCGCAGGCGGTGGTGGTGTGGCGGGTGGTTATGGCGCGGCTGCAGTTCCGCCTGGCAATGACGGCACGGGCGCTGCGTCGATCTGTCGCACGACGATGGCGTTGCCGCTGACCACGACCAGCACGCGCTGCTGGCGGTAGAGCGCCGTCAGCGCCACCACCGCCTGCTGCAGATCGCCGGTGCGGATCGCCGCCACCGGCTCGTACAGGCTGAAGTCCGACGGATGCCTGTAATCGAGGGTCATTTTCGAATCGGCCGCCCATCGCGCCAGCAGGGTCTTGAGCGTGCCGTCGAGTGGCGATGCAAGGAACACGTAGCCGCGCTGCAGCGGGATTTCATCCGGCGCATCGGCGAAGTGGTTGACGGGTTTCCAGCGACCGGAAATCCCCGGTGCCGGCCGCGTGGCGCAGGAGGTGAGGACGAACAGCGCAGCGACAATGAATGTCGCTCGCGCGACGGGAAGCAAGGTCATGGGGGGCACCGGCAATGGCTGGGCGACCACGATCCGTGCATGCGCCCAGGGAGCGCGTGGCGGGTCGTGGCGGCAGGAAGGATCCCGCATGGGGAAAATCTGGTGCGACAGTGCAAGCAGCACCGTGCGTTGCCCGAACCCGGGCATTGGCGGCATCCGTGCCGGCGTCTTCCTCCGTCTCCATCCCTGGTTGCGATCGAAGCAATCCCGCTTCGCGTGTCGCGCCACTGTCGAATGGTCGCCCACCTGTTCATGGGAGCGAGCCGATCCGGCGCGAGCGAGAGGTTAGAGCGCAGCAGCCGGACCGTCAAGCGACCCGCCGCGTGCTCAGGCCGAATGCACGCCGTCGATTTCCACGCACAACTCGCGCCGGCAGATCGCCGCGTGCAGCACGATGTGCGGCACCTGTTCGCCGTAACGCGACTGCATCGCCTCGGCGACGGCGGCAAGGTCGCCCTGGTCGCGCACGTAGACCTTCAGCCGCGTGCCTGCGCCGAAGACCGCCGGCAATTCCGGGTGCGATACCCGCGCGGCACCCAGCAGGCTGGCGAAGTTGGCGAAGGTCTCGTCCACCTGCGCCAGCGTCGCATCGGCGTGCATGGTTGCGTGCCCGACGACGCTCGCGGTGCCCGACAGCAGCAGCGGAAGATGGCCGGCGGT
>JBBRHT010000153.1:0-5335 GCA_038222295.1 Lysobacterales bacterium | reverse complement strand
GTAGATGCCTTCCTCGAGCAGGCGCCGGGCGAAAGCCTGCGCCAGTGGTGCGTCGTACAGCATCACCGGACAGATCGGGTGGATGCCCGGTTTGATGTCGAATCCGGCCGCGGTCATACGTTCGCGGAAATAGCGCGTGTTTTCCACCAGTTGCTCGCGCAGGCCGCCAGCGGCGGCGAGCATGTCGAATGCCTTGATGCCGGCCGCGACGACATGCGGTGGCAATGAATTGGAAAACAGGTACGGACGCGAACGCTGGCGCAGCAGCTCGATGACTTCTGTTTTCGCCGTGGTGAATCCGCCCACCGCGCCGCCCATCGCCTTGCCGAGCGTGCCGGTGAAGATGTCGATGCGGTCCAGGACTCCTTTCACCTCGGCCGATCCCCGGCCGGTATTGCCCAGGAAGCCCGTCGCGTGGCACTCGTCGATGTGCACCAGCGCGTTGTACTTGCGCGCCAGCGCGGTGATCTCGTCCAGCGGCGCGATGAAGCCGTCCATCGAGAACACGCCGTCGGTCGTGATCAGCTTGGTCCGGCAACCTGCCGCATCCGCAGCCTGGAGCTGCGTCTCCAGGCCGGCCATGTCGCAGGTGGCATAGCGGAAGCGCCTGGCCTTGCACAGGCGCACGCCGTCGATGATCGACGCGTGGTTCAGTGCGTCGGAAATCACCGCGTCGTTCTCGTCGAGCAGTGGCTCGAACAGCCCGCCGTTGGCATCGAAGCAGGCCGCGTACAGGATCGTGTCCTGGGTGCCGAAAAAGTCCGCGATCGTACGCTCCAGTTGCTTGTGCAGGTCCTGCGTGCCGCAGATGAAGCGCACCGAGGCCATGCCGAAGCCGTGCGTATCGAGCGCATCCTTTGCGGCGGCGATGAGATCCGGGTGGTCGGCAAGACCCAGGTAATTGTTGGCGCAGAAGTTCAGCACCGTGCGGCCGTCTTCCAGCGTGATCTCGGCCGACTGCGGCGACGTGATGACGCGCTCGGACTTGAACAGCCCGGCATCGCGGATGTCGTCGAGGGTTTCTGCGTAGCGGCTGGTCAGCGACATGAATGAGGTTCTTGTGGGAGCGACGTGAGTCGCGATGGTGGTTTCACGCAGCGATGCTTCGCGACTCACGTCGCTCCCACGACGGCTAGTTCCAGCTCAGCACGACCTTGCCGGCCTTGCCCGCTTCCATCAGGTCGAATCCCTGCTGGAATTCGTCGATCGGCAACTGGTGCGTCAAGACCTTGCCAAGGGGGAAGCCGCCCAGCACCAGCTGCGTCATCTTGTACCAGGTCTCGTACATCTTCCGGCCGTAGATGCCCTGCACGGTCAGGCCCTTGAAGATGATCTTTTCCCAGTCGGCGCCGGCGCCGTTGGGCATGATGCCCAGCATCGCGATCCTGCCGCCGTGGTACATGCAATCGAGCATGTCGTTGAAGGCGCGCGGGTTGCCGCTCATCTCCAGGCCGACGTCGAAGCCCTCCATGTGCAGGTCGGCCATCACATCCTTGAGCGACGTGTTGGTCACGTTGACGACACGCGTCGCGCCCATGTCGGCGGCGAGCTTCAACCGGAAGTCGTTGACGTCCGTGACCACCACGTTGCGCGCGCCGATGAACTTGCAGATGCCGGCCGCGATGATGCCGATCGGACCCGCACCGGTGATGAGCACGTCCTCCCCGACGACGTTGAACTCCAGCGCGCAATGCGCGGCATTGCCGTAGGGATCGAAGAACGCCGCCAGCTCGCTGGGGATCTGGTCCGGGATCGGCCACAAGTTGGTGGCTGGCATCACGATGAATTCGGCGAATGCGCCATTGCGGTTCACGCCGATGCCGATCGTGTTGGGGCACAGGTGCTGGCGCCCGCCGCGGCAGTTGCGGCAATGGCCGCAGACGATGTGTCCCTCGGCGCTGACGCGCTGGCCGATGCGGTAACCGGTGACGCCGGCGCCGATCTCCACGATGCGTCCCACGAATTCGTGGCCGATCACCAGTCCCGGCTTGATCGTCCGCTGGCTCCACTCGTCCCACAGGTAGATGTGCAGGTCGGTGCCGCAGATCGCGGTCTTCTCCAGCTTGATGAGGACCTCGTTGGGGCCGGCCACCGGGATCGGCACATCCTCCATCCAGATGCCCTTGCCCGCTTCGCGCTTCACCAACGCCTTCATCGTCTGCATCATCCGGGTCGCATGTGGAGGCGGCGAATTATACGCGGCTGCCCCCGCCGGCCGTGATCGCGCCGATCACTCCGCCGGTGGCGGGGTCTCCGCTGCCAGGCGGTAATCCAGCGTGTAGAAGTGCTTGCCCTGGGTGATGTCGATCGCCATGCGCCCGGTGATCCCGCGAAGCTCGCCGCCACCGGAGTCCGGGACGATGGTGAGCAACAGCGTCGCTACCCCGCGATCCATGACCCCGCTGTGCTGCAGGAAGAAATGGCCGGCGCGACCCTGCAGCGTTCCCGCGACGCGTTCGATCGCCACGTAGGCCGCCGAACCCGGGACGTCGGTGCCCACGGCCAGCATGTGGACGACGCTGGTGGCGTCGAGGTCGCCCTGGAAGCGCTTGTCGAACCGGTAATGGCCGGCCGTGACGCCATCGCCCATGTCGCAGCCCGGCTCGACGCTGCGATCGGCCTCGAATTCGCCCTTGGCTTGTTGATCCATCGGTCCGTCCAGTGTGAGGGGAGGGCATGGTCGCCCGCCACGGCGCCGGGCGCCAGCCGCGCTGTCTGCGCGATGATGCGTGCGTCTTCACGACAGGCTCTGCTAGGCTGCGCGCTCGCGGATTCCCATGCCAGCCGGCACCGTCTCCCGAACTGTTCCAGCGCTGCGTCGACCTGACGCTGCGCGTTCCGCCGGCGGCGTGCATATCCGTGGTCCCTCCCCACTGGAGCATGCGATGAAAGTGCTGGCTTGCGATGGCATCCACGAAGACGGTCTGGCCCTGTTCCGCGATGCGGGCTGGACGGTCGATGTCTCCGCCCCGATCAAGGACCCCGCGGCATTGGCCAAGGCGCTCGACGGTGTCGACGCGCTGCTGGTGCGCTCCGCCACGTCGGTCACGGCCCAATCCATCGAGCATGCGGCCTCCCTGCGCGTGATCGGTCGTGCTGGCGCCGGTGTCGACACGATCGATGTCGACGCGGCCACCGAGCGCGGCATCGCCGTGATGAACGCACCCGACGGCAACACGCTGGCGGCGGCCGAGCATGCCTTGTCGCTGCTGTTCGCACTCGCACGCCACGTGCCGCGCGCCGACGCCGGCATGAAGGCCGGACAGTGGCCCAAGGCCGGGCTGACCGGATTCGAGCTGGAAGGCAAGAAGCTCGGCGTGATCGGCCTGGGCCGCATCGGCGGCACCGTCGCGCGCAAGGCGCGCGCACTGGGCATGGAAGTGGCTGCCTTTGATCCCTTCCTGCCGCCGGCCGCCGCCGGTCACGGCAGCCTGCCGTTGATGACGCTCGAAGCCCTGCTGGCCTGGGCGGACGTGGTGACGTTGCACATCCCGCGCACCAAGGACACCACGCACCTGCTCAATGCGCAGACCCTGGCGCTGATGAAGCCCGGCGCCTACCTGATCAACGCGGCCCGCGGTGGCCTGGTCGATGAAACCGCGCTGCTGGCAGCGCTCGACAGTGGCCATCTGGCGGGCGCGGCGCTGGACACCTTCGCCACCGAACCGCTGCCGGCCGATTCGCCCCTGCGAACCCACGCCAACCTCGTGCTGACGCCGCACCTGGGTGCCTCCACGAGCGAGGCGCAGCAGGCGGTGAGCAAGATCCTGGCGCGACAGGTGCTGGACTACTTCGCGACGGGAGCCGTTGCCGGCTGCGTCAACCTGCCGCCGCTGACCGCGGAAGCAGCACGGGAAGTCGGGCCGTGGATGCCACTCATGTCTGCCCTGGGCAAGTTGTGCGCGCGCCTGGTGCCGGCGCCCGTGCGTCTGCACATCACCTATGCCGGCCGCAGTGAATCGCTGGATCCGCGGCCGCTGACGCGCCTGCTGGTGGCCGCCTTGCTCGGCAGTGCATCCGGACGGGTCACCCCGGTGAACGCGCTGCACGAAGCGGTGCTGCGTGGCCTGACCGTCGCTGAAACCGTCGGTGGCGATGGCGATGGTTTCGATCGCCTGTTGCGCCTGCGCGTCGAGGACGACCGCGGCCAATCGCGTTCGGTCGAGGCGACGCTGCACCGTGGGCCACGCGTGGTCCGGCTCGATGGCGTGGAGATCGAGTTCGATCCGCAGTCGCACCTGCTGCTGCTGCGCAACGAGGATCGCCCCGGCATCATCGGGCTGGTCGGATCGCACCTGGGCGCGGCAGGCGTCAACATCGTCAACTTCTCGCTGGGCGCCAAGGGCAATGGCGAGGCGCTCGCGGCGATCACGGTCGATCGCGAAGTCCCTCCGGCACAGCTGGTCGCATTGCGCGGCATCCCCGGCGTGCTCGAACTGGAAACCCTGTAATGCGCATCCTGCTTGCCCGCCATGGCGAGACCGCATGGAACGCCGAAGGCCGCTACCAGGGGCAGGAAGACATCCCCTTGTCGCCGGTTGGCGAAGCACAGGCCCGATCCTTGGGTGAGCGCCTGCGCGACGTGCAGATCGATCGCGCGGTCGCGTCGCCGTTATCGCGTGCGGTGCGGACGGCCGAGCTGGCACTCGGCCCGGAGCGCGCGGCAATGCTGACGACCGATCCCGGCCTGATGGAAATCGCCCATGGCGAGTGGGAGGGCCTGCTCGCCAGCGAAATCCGCGAGCGCGATCCCGATCGCCTGCGCGCGTGGCGCGAATCGCCACACGACGTGCTGATGCCGCAAGGCGAGTCGCTGCAGCACGTGCTGGATCGCGCCTGGCCGGCACTCGCACGCGCCGGCGCCGGCCTGGGCGCCAACGACACGCTGCTGGTGGTCGCGCACGACGCCGTCAACCGCGTGCTGCTCTGCCGGATCCTCGGCTTGCCGTTGCAGCAGTTATGGAGCTTCCGCCAGGCGCCGACGACGCTGAACCTGCTGGAAGGCGACGATGTCGATCATCTCGAAGTCGTGCGGCTGAACGATTGCTCGCACCACACGCCGTTCTTTGGCGAAGCAGTGCACCGCGCCCTATGACGTCGCGCTCGTTGGCCGACTGGCTGGCGTACATCGAACGCCAGCATCCAAAGTCCATCGCCATGGGCCTGGATCGCATGCGCATCGTCGCGCAACGCATGCAACTGCAGCGGCCGGCGCGCAAGGTCATCACCGTCGCCGGCACCAACGGCAAGGGATCGACGGTGGCGTTCATCGAGGCGATCGCGCGCGCCGCCGGATGGCGCGTCGGCGCCTACACGTCACCGCACCTGCTCACCT
>JBBRHT010000152.1:0-5378 GCA_038222295.1 Lysobacterales bacterium | reverse complement strand
GGGCTTCTGCCTGTTCAACAATGTCGCCATTGCGGCCCTGCACGCGATGGACGCACATGGCCTGGAACGCGTGGCGATCGCCGACTTCGATGTCCATCACGGCAACGGCACCCAGGCCCTCTTCGAACGCGACGCGCGGGTGCTGTTCCTGAGCTCGCACCAGATGCCCCTGTATCCCGGCACGGGCGACGCATCGGAAACGGGAGTCGGCAACATCCACAATGTCCCGCTGCCCCCGGATACCGGCAGCGATGGTTTTCGCCATGCCTGGCAGACGCGCCTGCTTCCGGCGCTGGACGCCTTCAGGCCGCAACTGGTCCTGGTGTCGGCGGGCTTCGATGCGCACGCCCGCGATCCGCTCGCACAGATGGGCCTTGTCGCCGGCGACTATGCATGGCTGACCCGCCAGCTTGTCGCACTGGCCCAGCGCCATGCCCATGGCCGCATCGCGTCCATGCTCGAAGGTGGATACGACCTGGCGGCGCTGCGCGAGTCCAGCGTGGCGCACGTCGCCGCCCTCCTCGACTGAATGCCGCCATCCGGCCCAGGCGGGCCCGGATTCGCCTTTACATTGCCGCTACCCCATGGATACGGCAAGCTAACGACCGATTTCCGCTGACGGATGCCCGCGTGCGCCGAACCCTCCGCTTGCTGCCATTGCCCTTGTGCATTGGCCTGTCGCTCGCAGCACATGGCGCCGAAAATCGACCGGACGAATGGCGACTGTGTCCGATCCAGGACGCAGTCCCCGCCTTTTCCGATGCGCAACAGCCCACGGGCGATGCGGCGACACGGACCCAGCTACCGACCGACATCGAGGGCGACCAGCTCGCGGGCACCGAATCCAACCCGCAATTCCAGGGCAACGTCGCGTTGCGACGCGGCGATCAGTTCCTGGGCAGCCGCAAGCTGACCTACGACAGCAGCACCGGCAAGTACGTGGCCGAGGGTGACGTCCGCTACCAGGACTCGGGCATGCGCATGGTGGCCGATCGTGCCGAGGGGGACCAGAACGCCGACACGCACAACGTGCAGAACGTTCGCTACCAGCTGATGTCGCGTCGCGGCAACGGCGGTGCCGAGCATATCGAGATGCACGGCTCGCAAGGCAGCCTCTACGGAGCGAGTTATTCCACCTGTCCTCCCGAGGATCGCCGGTGGGAATTGCGCGCGCAGCGCATCGACGTGGATACGGACGCCGGCACCGGCGTGGCGCGCAATGCCACGCTGCGCGTCGGCCGCGTGCCGGTGCTGTATGTCCCCTGGTTCCCGTTCCCGATCGACGATCGTCGGCGGACGGGATTGCTGTCGCCGAGCATCGCCTTGTCCGGTCGCAACGGCTTCGACTACCGGCAGCCGTACTACATCAACCTGGCGCCGAACTACGACGCCACCCTGATGCCACGGCTGATGACCAGCCGCGGCCTGCAACTGGGCGCCCAGTTCCGCTATCTGACCCACACCGGCCGGGGCGTGTTCGATTTCGCCTTCCTGCCCAACGACAAGCTCACCGACAAGGACCGCCAGAAGGAAATCGACGAAGGCGTGCCTGGGGCAAACCGGCGCAAGGACAACCGCGGCTTCTTCCGTTTTGTTGGAAACCAGAACCTCACGCCGACCTGGCAGGCGCGCGCGAACCTCAACTGGATCAGCGACCCGCGCTACCTGGAGGATTTCAACAACAACCTCAACGGGCTGACGCCTTTTGCGGTGACCAGCGACATCGGCGTGTACGGACACAGCCGTTACTGGGATGCTGGTATTTCGGCCGACTACAAGCAGCTGGCCGACTACACGATCAACCGGGTCTTCCTTCCCTACAATCGCCTGCCGCGCGCCTACCTGCGCTGGGACCAGCCACTGACGCGCTGGTTCGACGTCGGAGTGGATGCCGAGGCCGTGCGTTTCCAGGATCCGGTGAAGCCCGGCGGCAGCCGTGTCGATTTCAAGCCATTCATCAGCATGCCGCTGCAGGGCGCCAGCTGGTTCGTCACGCCCACGCTGGCCTGGCGCTTTACCGGTTATCGCCTCGACCAGGGCGTGGCACCCGGTGGCGATACGACACCCAGCCGCAGCCTGCCGATCGGCTCGGTCGATGCCGGCCTGTACTTCGACCGCAATGTGACCTGGGGTGGCGAGACCTTCCTCAACACGCTGGAGCCGCGACTGTTCTACCTGCGCGCACCGTATCGCGACCAGAGCAACCTGCCGCTGTTCGACACCCGTCCGCTGACATTCAGCTGGGGCCAGCTGTTCCGCGACAACCGCTACACCGGAGCCGATCGGCAGACCGATGCCAACCAGCTGACGCTGGCGCTGACGAGCCGTTTCATCCGCCAGTCCGACGGCCGCGAAAAACTCTCGGCCAGCATCGGCCAGATCAAGTACTTCAATCCTTCGCAGGTCACCGTACCGGGGGAGCAGGCGGTGGAACGGGGCAGTTCCGCATGGATCGCCGACAGCACCTGGAACATCAACGATCGCTGGACCATCGGCGGCTCCTACCAGTGGGATCCCAAATTCCGTCGCCAGGACCTGGCCAGCGTGCGCACCCGCTACCTGGTCGGCGACGACGGGGTCGTCAACCTGGGCTATCGCTACCGTCGCAACCTGCTCAAGCAGGTGGACCTGTCGTTCCTGTATCCGCTCAATGATTCCTGGAGCGTGGTCGGCCGCTATTACTACTCCCTGTACCGCAGTGCGAGCACCAATCCCTTGCTGGCCCAGCAGCCCAAGTTGCTGGAAGGCATCCTTGGAGTGCAGTGGGACAGCTGCTGCATGGCGGTACGGCTTGTCGGCCGCCGCTATATCCAGAACCGCGCAGGCGACACCAACTCGGCGATCCAGCTCGAGATCGAGTTCAAGGGCCTTGGCTCCGCAGGCCCGGACACGGAGAGCCGTTTGCGCCGTGCTATTCTCGGCTACTACCGCGAGGACCTCTACCTCGTACCGCCCTCCGAAGTCACCGGCAGCGGCGATGACTCCAACTCCCCCGAAATCACACCATGAACAAATCGTTCGCCTGCCTCATCGCCTTCACTGCCCTGGTCGGTGGCGTCCTTGCGCCTGCGCAGGCACAGCAATCCGCATTGCAGCCCCTGGATCGCATCGTTGCGGTGGTCGACGCCGACGTGATCCTGCAGAGCGAGCTGGATCGTGCCGAGCGCAACATCCGCTCGCAGTACGCCAATCGCCAGGACCAGTTGCCGCCGCCGGACGTCCTGCGGCGCCAGGTGCTGGAGCGCCTGATCCTGGTTCGGCTGGAGGTCGCCCGCGCGGCTGAGATGGG
The DNA here is from genome assembly GCA_038222295.1 of Lysobacterales bacterium. Lineage (GTDB taxonomy): Bacteria > Pseudomonadota > Gammaproteobacteria > Xanthomonadales > Xanthomonadaceae > Cognatiluteimonas. The sequence continues at coordinate 2,089 of JBBRHT010000152.1, read as the reverse complement.
CGTACGCGTCAGCGACGAGGAAGTCGACTCCGCCGTGGCCAACATCGCCCGCCAGAACAAGATCACGCCAGAGCAGCTGCAGGCCCAACTGGCCCAGCAGGGACAGGCGTATGCGGACTTCCGCAATTCGCTGCGCGACGAACTGACCACGCAGCGCCTGCGCCAGCATTTCGCCCAGAGCCGCATCAGCGTCAGCGACGCCGAAGTCGATGCCGCGCTCGCGGCGCAGGCCAGCAATGGGCCGCAATACCACTTGGCGAACATCCTGATCGCGCTGCCCGAGAGCGCAACGCCCGAGGAGATCAACAAGGCGCAAACGAAGATCGATGGCGTCAAGGCCCTGATCGACAAGGGTGGAATCGATTTTCCCGCAGCGGCGGTCCGGTATTCGGATAGTGCCAATGCGCTGGAGGGCGGCGACCTGGGCTGGCGCAGCCTGGATGAGGTTCCCAGCGCCTTTTCCGCCACGCTCAAGGACATGCAGGTCGGGCAGGTGATTGGGCCGACGCGCGGGCCCAGTGGATTCCAGCTGCTCAAGCTGGTCGAGACGCGCGACGCCAGCAAGGCCGCACCGCAGATGGTCACGCAGTACCACGCCCGCCATATCCTGGTGCGCACCGGCGACAACATCACGGACGAGCAGGCCAAGGCGAAGATCGACACGCTGCGCGCGCGCCTGGCCGGCGGTGCGGATTTCGCCACCGTTGCCAGCAACAGTTCCGAAGACGTCAACAGTGCAGCCAAGGGCGGCGACCTGGGCTGGTTCACCCCCGAATCCTTCGGCCCCGAATTCGGTGCGCAGGTGACGGCATTGCAGGACGGACAGGTTTCCCAGCCCTTCAAGTCCGAGGCCGGCTGGCACATCGTGCAACGCATCGCCACGCGCCAGGCCGATGCCGGCGAAGAGAACCGTCGTGCGCAGGTGCGCGAGACCATCGGCCAGCGCAAGCTCGAAGAAGAATGGACGCGCTACCAGCGCGACATGCGCAACGAGGCCTACGTCAACATCCGCCTGACTGACAATGCGTCCGACGGCACGACGCCGCCGGCAAGTGCTGCCGGCAGCGATTCCGCCAGCCCGGCGCCGCCGGCGCCGAACTCCGGCGACTGAATGTCACGGCCACGGCTGGCGCTGGTACCGGGCGAACCGGCCGGCGTCGGTCCTGAGTTGTGCGTTCGCGCCGCGCAGCAATCCTGGGAAGCCGATCTCGTGGCCTTCGGTGACGGCGACAGCCTGTCCCGGGCTGCAACAGCGCTAGGGCTTCCCCTCCGGCTGACCACGGCGGATGCCGCGTCGACCCCTGGCTCGTTGCCGCTGGTGGACGTTCGCAACGCAGTCGCCACCGCGTTCGGGCAACCGGACCCACGCAACGCAGCCAGAGTACTGGAGGCCATGACATTGGCTGCCGGCGCCTGCCTGTCCAGGGACTTCGACGGGCTGGTGACTGGCCCGGTGAACAAGGCCGTGATCAACGCCGGCGGCCTTGCCTACACCGGAACCACGGAATTGCTGGCCCGACAGGCCGGCCGCGATGTGGTGATGATGCTGGCCAACGAGGTGATGCGCGTGGCACTCGCCACCACGCACCTGCCCTTGCGCAAGGTCGCCGATGCCATCGATGCATCGTCATTGACCCGGACCATGCGAATCCTGCATGCGGCCCTGGAAACCGATTTCGGCATCCCTGCCCCGGTGATCGCCGTGCTCGGCCTCAATCCGCACGCGGGCGAGGAAGGCCACCTGGGCTCCGAGGAAATCGAGATCATCGAGCCCGTGATGGAGCGCCTGCGCGCCGAGGGGATGCGGCTGGTCGGGCCGCTGCCCGCGGACAGCGCGTTCCTGCCGGGGAAACTGGCCGGCTTCGATGCGGTGCTGGCGATGTACCACGACCAGGGATTACCGGTCCTCAAGTACAGCGGCTTCGAGCACGCGGTCAACATGACGCTTGGCCTGCCCTACCCGCGCGTCGCGGTGGACCACGGCACGGCGCTGGATATCGCCGGTAGCGGTCGCGCGGATCCGTCGAGCCTGTTCGCAGCGATCCAGGCGTGCACCCGGATCGCGCGCACCAGGCGCGCCGCATGAGCC
>JBBRHT010000151.1:0-5392 GCA_038222295.1 Lysobacterales bacterium | reverse complement strand
CCAAGGACATCAACCTGCGCATCAAGGCGTCCATCGCCGGCATCGTCAACGAGGACTACCAGAACGATCGCGCGCTGGACGATTTCAGCCTGCTGTACACCGGGGCCAGGGAGCTGCCCGCCGACTTCTGGCAGCAGCATGGCAAGGAACTGCGTTCCTGGACCGACTCCGGACGCACCTTCTATGAAATCGCGCGCACCAAGGACGACGACTGGTATGCGAACGAATTCCTCCACCTGCCTGGCGACCACGAGGCCGAGCTGAAGGTCTCCAAGGTCGGGGAAACCAAGGTGACGCTGCAGATCGTCGATGACTACCGGCACTCGCAGCATGCGGTCTGGGGAATCCTCGCCCGCAACCGCGAGCAGAATTTCGCGCTCAACGCACTGATGGATCCCGAGATCGACTTCGTGACCCTGCTGGGTACCGCCGGCACCGGCAAGACGCTGCTGGCGCTTGCGGCCGGGCTCGCGCAGACGATGGACCAGCAGCGTTACCGCGAAATCATCATGACCCGGGCCACGGTCAGCGTCGGCGAGGACATCGGCTTCCTGCCCGGCACCGAGGAAGAGAAGATGACGCCGTGGATGGGGGCCCTGACCGACAACCTGGAAGTGCTCACGCACAACCAGTCCGGCGGGTCATGGGGCCGTGCAGCCACAAACGACCTGCTCGCCAGCCGCATCAAGATCCGCTCGATGAACTTCATGCGCGGGCGGACCTTCCTCAGCCGCTGGCTGATCCTGGACGAAGCGCAGAACCTGACGCCCAAGCAGATGAAGACGCTGATCACCCGCGCAGGTCCCGGCACCAAGATCGTGTGCCTGGGCAACGTCGAGCAGATCGATACGCCTTACCTCACCGAAACGACGTCCGGCCTGACCTACGCGGTCGACCGCTTCAAGTCATGGGCGCATAGCGCACACATCACCTTGCGCCGCGGCTAACGCTCCAGGCTCGCCGATTACGCGTCGGAAGCCTTGTAGGGAAGGGAAACGTCGTCGCTGGGCGCGCCGGTTGACCCGGCACGCCAGGGAGTGCTGATGAAAGGGATGGCCGCCAGGGATTACCTGCGGATGTTCGAGCCCAAGCTGGTGACCGTGCTCCGGGAGGGCTACGGCTGGGTCGACCTGCGCCGCGACGCCATTGCCGGCTTGACGGTGGCGATCGTGGCATTGCCACTGGCGATGGCATTGGCGATCGCCAGTGGCAGCACTCCCGAAAAGGGCCTGTACACCGCGATCATTGCCGGGTTCCTGATCTCGGCATTGGGTGGTTCGCGTGTGCAGATTGGCGGCCCCACAGCGGCATTCGTCCCGGTCGTGTTTGTCGTCATCCAGAAATTCGGGTTCGACGGACTGATCCTGTGCACGCTGATGGCCGGCGTGATGCTGGTCGCCGCAGGCCTGCTGCGGCTGGGCACCTTGATGAAATACATGCCGCAGCCGGTGATCACCGGTTTCACTGCAGGCATCGCCGTCAGCATCTTCTCCAGCCAGGTCAAGGACCTGCTCGGCCTGCGCATGGGCTCGGTGCCAGCGGACTTCCTGCCGCGCTGGACGGCCTACGCGCAACATGTCGCCACGACGCAGCCGGCGGCAGTGGCCATCGCAGTTGTGGGGCTTGCCCTGATCGCCGGCTTGCGCCGCTGGCGGCCCAACTGGCCCGGCTTCCTGATCGCACTGGTCGCCTGCACGGCGCTGGGCGTCGGCCTTGCGCTTCCTGTCGAAACCATCGGATCGCGCTTCGGTGGACTGTCATCCACGCTGCCCCAGTTGGCCATCCCGCACATCCCGCTGGAGCGCTTCTTCGAATTGCTGCCAAGCGCGTTCACGATTGCCTTCCTGGCGGGCGTCGAATCGCTGCTGTCGGCGGTGGTGGCCGACGGCATGACTGGCGGCCGGCACCGCTCCAACGCCGAGCTTGTCGCGCAGGGAGTCGCGAACCTGGGCTCGGCACTGTTCGGCGGCCTGCCTGCGACCGGGGCCATCGCGCGCACTGCAACCAACATCCGTGCCGGCGGCCACACGCCGATCGCCGGGATCATGCATGCAGCCTTCCTGCTGCTGTTCATGCTGCTGCTGGCTCCGCTGATGCGCTACGTGCCGCTCGCCGCCCTGGCCGCCGTGCTTCTCGTCGTCGCCTGGAACATGAGCGAATACCAGCACTTCCGCCACACGCTCTCCGCGCCCAAGGGCGACCGGCTGGTGCTGCTGTTGACGTTCTTCCTGACCGTCTTCGTCGACCTGACGGTGGCGATCGAAGTTGGACTGGTGGTCGCATCGTTTGTCTTCATGTTCCGGATGGCGGACGTCGTCGAAGTCACCTCGGGATTGAAACTGCTCGATTCGGACAATGGCGAAAGCGCCGAGGGCCTGAGCCAGCGCGCGCAGTTGCCAGCGGAAGTCGAAGCCTTCCAGATCAGCGGTCCATTGTTCTTCGGCGCGGCCAGCCGGCTGGACAACGTGCTCGACCAGTTCCGCAAGACGCCAAAGGTGTTCATCCTGCGCATGCGGTTGGTGCCGATCATCGATGCCAGCGGTGTGCATGCCTTGCGGATGCTGTTGCAACGTTGCCGCAAGCGCGGGATCGTACTGGTCGTTTCGGGACTGCAGGCGCAGCCGTTGCGCGTGGTGCGGCAGATGCACCTCACGCCGCAGGACGGCGCATTGCACTTCGTGGCTGACTTCGCGTCGGCCGTGGCACTGTCTGGCCAGCTGGTGAACGATCCATCCAGGCAGGACACGGAAGGGTGAGCGATCGACGACCGGTGTCGGCACTCTCCATCGCAGGCTCGGACTCCGGCGGCGGCGCCGGCATCCAGGCCGATCTCAAGACGTTTGCCGCACATGGCGTGCATGGACTCAGCGCCATCACCGCGCTGACAGCGCAACACTCGCGTGGCGTCACCAGCGTCTTCGTGCCGCCGGTGTCGTTCCTGCAGGCGCAGATCGATGCCTGCTTCGACGACTTCCGCATCGGCGCGGTCAAGATCGGGATGCTGGCGACGGCGGACGTCATCCATGCTGTTGCCGATGCGATCGAACGGTACGCGCCCGCGGTCGTGATCCTTGACCCGGTGATGATCGCCACGTCGGGCGCCGCGTTGCTCGCCGACGACGCCATCGACGCCATGCGCTCGCGTCTCCTGCCACTGGCTTGCCTGCTCACCCCGAACATTCCCGAAGCCGCGATGCTGGCGGGAATGCCGATCTGTTCCGGCGCGGACGCCGAGGCAGCAATCGCACGGCTGCATCGCCATGGCGCCCGGGCCGTCCTGATCAAGGGCGGACACATGGAGGAAGGCAGCACCGTGCTCGATCGATTCAGCGACGGATCCAACGCAATCAATTTCAGCCACCCGCGCCTGCCACTGGACGCGCATGGCACGGGATGCACGCTTGCGTCGGCGATCGCCGCACGACGATGCCTTGGTGATGATCTCGCGAGTGCCTGCAGGCACGCGGGGGATTACGTCTTCGGCGCGCTGCGCGCCGGCTACCGGCCAGGACGCTCCACTGTCGTCGTGCTCGACCAGGCGGGGCCACCGCCATGGATGCATCCGCCCAACAAAAAAGCCGGCGATTGATCGCCGACTTTCGTGTTTTGGTGCGCCCGGAAGGATTCGAACCTCCGACCCCCAAGTTCGTAGCCTGGTGCTCTATCCAGCTGAGCTACGGGCGCAGAAGCGGAATTGTGCAGAATCGATAGGGATTCCGTCAATTTTTTTACGATGAAATCTGGCGGAGACTGAGGGATTCGAACCCTCGATGGAGTTTTTGACCCCATACTCCCTTAGCAGGGGAGCCCCTTCGGCCTCTCGGGCAAGTCTCCAACGCGGGTGACGCTCCGCGAGCGCGGAAGAATACCGTTTCAACCCTGCTGCGGCAAATTACCGGGCGCTGCGTCGGAATGCGGGGTGGATCCATCGACCTCGTCGCCGCGCTGGATCCGCTGGTAGATCTCCTCGCGATGTACGGCGACATCCTTCGGCGCATTGATGCCGATTCGCACCTGGTTGCCCTTGACACCTAGCACAGTGACGGTGACCGAGTCACCAATCATCAAAGTTTCGCCGACGCGGCGCGTCAGGATCAGCATGGGAATACTCCAGTAACCGGGCGGCTCATCCGGTCGTGCACATCAGTCATTGCAGACCCGGGCCGTCGGTGATCCGCAAACATAATATCGGACCGGGGGCGCGACAAGGGAAAACCGTCGCGTTTCCGGTTCAAAGTCGTTGGGCCACCCACTCGCGGACGCCATCCAGCGCACTGATGAGCGCCGGGCCATCGACACCCCCGCCTTGTGCCAGGTCCGCCCTGCCGCCTCCCTTACCCCCGGTCAGGCCAGCGATATGCGCCAGCAAGTCCCCGGCCTTGACCCGGCCAACCGCAGCGCCGCTGACGCCGGCAACCAGTGCTGCCTTTCCATCGCCCACACCTGCCAGCACCACGACGGCGTCGCCCAGCTGCTGCTTGAGCCTGTCGACGGCGTCTCTCAGCGCCCGGGCATCCAGGCCTTCGATCCGGGCAGCGAGCACACGCACGTCTCCCACCAACGTCGCCCGCTGGGCGAGATCGGCGGTGGCACCGGAGGCCAGCTTGCCTTTCGCGGCCTCGAGCTCGCGCTCCAGCCTTTTTTGTCGATCCAGCAATGCACGCAATTTGTCACCGACTTCCGTCGCCGGAGCCCCGAGCAGTCGCGCTGCCTCATCCAGGCGGTGCTCCTGCTGGGCGACGTGATCGAGCGCGCCCTCGCCGCTCATCGCCTCGATCCGGCGCACGCCCGCCGACACGCCACTTTCCGACACGATCTTGAACAGGCCGATGTCGCCGGTTCGACCGACGTGCGTCCCGCCGCACAACTCGATGGAAGCATCGCCCATGCGCAACACGCGCACGCGCTCGCCGTACTTCTCGCCAAACAGGGCCATGGCACCGAAATCCATGGCTTCCTGCATGCCCATGTGGTGGGTCTCGATGGAATGGTTGGCGCGGATGTCGGCATTCACGATCCCTTCGACCGTGCTCATCTCGCGCGCCGTGACCGGCTGGAAGTGGGAGAAATCGAACCGCAACCGGTCCGGCGCCACCAGAGATCCCTTCTGCGACACGTGGGTTCCCAACACGCGCCTGAGCGCGGCATGGAGCAGGTGCGTTGCGCTGTGGTTGCGGATGGTCGCCGCACGCCGCGATGCATCCACCACGCCAGCGACGCGATCGCCGATGCGCAGGCTGCCGCTGTCCAACTGCCCGACGTGGCCATGGAACTGCCCTGCGAGCTTCTGGACGTCGCGCACCTGGAAATGCGAGCCCGATGCGTCCATCTCGCCTTCGTCACCCACCTGCCCGCCGCTTTCGGCATAGAAGGGGGTGCGGTCGAGCAACAC
>JBBRHT010000150.1:0-5413 GCA_038222295.1 Lysobacterales bacterium | reverse complement strand
GCTCTCGGCGCAGACGCGCGAACGCGAACAGGAAGAAAAGCGTCGCCAGGAGCAGATCGATCTGACCGAGCGCGAGCGCCAGCAGGACGCCGAAAAACAGCAGCGCCTGGCGCAGATGGAACTGCAGCGCCTGCAACAGCTGGCCGATATCCGCAAGCAACGCGCGCAGGCGGCAAAGGATGCCAAGCTGGCCGAGCAGAAGCTCAAGCAGATCGCCGATGCGCAATTGCGCAATCCAGCGCAAGCGGCCGCGCAGGCCGATTCCCAGGCCAGCGCCAGCCCACCGCCCGGGAACCATGGCGTCGACGCCGATCTCGCAGCGCGGTATGCCGCGGCCCTGCAGGAAGCCATCCTGCGCAACTGGACCCGGCCGGACTCCGTGCCGCAGGGGCAGCGCTGCAAGCTCAACATCCGCCAGTTGCCCGGGGGCGAAGTGATCGACGTGCAGGTCGCCGCCAGCTGCCCCTATGACGATCTGGGGAAACGATCGGTGGAGGCGGCCGTGCTCAAGGCGCAACCCTTGCCCTACGCAGGTTTCGAGGCGGTCTTCAGCCGCAACCTGACGGTGAATTTCGAGGCCCAGGATCGCTAGTCGCAAGGCCCACGGGGTCGGGCGGCATTCATCTTTGAGACAGCCTTAACAGCCAAGCTGGTAAAAATTTCACATTCCCTCAGGATCTGCCGATGAAACGACTCCTGCGCCGTTGGGCGCCCGCGTTCGCATCCCTGCTGTTGGTGTTGTTGCCACTGGCGGCCATGGCCCAGCAACAAGGCCTGGAGATCGACATCGTTGGCGGCAACGCGGCCGCACTGCCGATTGCCGTCGTGCCAATGCCTTATCAGGGGTCGGGTGCAGCGCCGGCGACCGACGTGGCCGCGGTCATCAGCGCCGATCTCGCACGCTCGGGCCAGTTCCGCACGCTGCCGGACCGCGACATGGTCGAGCGACCGACGTCCAGCAGCCAGGTCAACTATCCGACGTGGCGCTTGTTGAAGCAGGATTTCCTGGTGGTGGGCCGCGTGCTGGACGCCGGCGACGGCAACTACCGGCTCGAATACGAGTTGTTCGACGTCGCCAAGCAACAGCGGTTGCTAGGCTTCGCGCTGTCGGCGCGCGGCGATGCGATGCGCGATGTCGCCCACCAGGTGTCCGATGCGATCTACGAAAAGATCCTCGGCGTCCGCGGCGCGTTCTGGACGCGCATCGCCTACGTGACCGCGTCGGGCCTGGGCAAATCGAGCCGCTATGCGCTGGTCGTGGCCGATTCCGACGGCTTCAACCCCCGCACCGTTTTCCGCGATGCGCAGCCGATCCTGTCGCCGGCATGGAGCCCGGACGGGCACCACCTCGCATTCGTGAGCTTCCACAGCGGCAATTCGGCGATCTACGTGATCGACGCGACCCGTGACACCAGCCTGCCAGCCCCGATCGCCAGCTTCCGTGGCATCAACGGCGCGCCGTCGTTTTCGCCTGATGGACGGCGCCTGGCCCTGACGCTGTCCAAGAGCGGCAATCCCGAGATCTATGTCATGGACCTGGGCAGCAAGGCCCTGCGGCAGGTCACCGACCAGTTCGGCATCGACACCGAGGCGGTGTGGTCGCCGGACGGCGGCAGTCTGTATTTCACCTCCGATCGCGGCGGCAAGCCGCAGATCTACCAGGTGTCCGCAAATGGCGGCAGCGCGACCCGCCTGACCTTCCAGGGCAGCTACAACGCCAGTGCGACCGTGTCCTATGACGGCAAGAAGATCGCGGTGGCGCAGGGCAACGGCAACAACTTCCGCATCGCGATGCTCGACCGCAGCCTCGGGTCGCCGCGCTGGAGCACGCTGTCGCCGGGCTCGCTGGACGAATCACCCAGCTTTGCCCCCAATGCCAGCATGATCCTGTATGCGGCCAGGGAAGGCAGTCGCGGAGTGCTGTACGCGGTGTCAGCCGATGGTCGGGTTCGCCAGCGCCTGGTGCTGGCCGACGGTGACGTGCGCGAACCGGCATGGGGCCCGTATCGCCAGCAGCGTTAATATCTTCGATCACGCATTCAGCATCCACCCGCGACAACGACGAGGCTCCACATGAACGGAATAACGAACAAGACGACACGCCTATTGATGGTTGCGCTGCTGTGCACAGCCGCCGTGGCCTGCTCGAAGAAGGTCAAGGAAGTCCCGCCTCCAGTGACCACTCCATCCACAGGCCAGGTCCCCGATACCGGTCCGGCGGTCGCCGGCGCCTATGGTCCTTCGGACCTGGACACCGATGCCTGCCTGCGCACCCGCGTGGTGTATTTCGATTACGACCAGGACGCGCTGAAGCCGGAGTTCCAGGCAGCCATGGCATGCCATGCCAAGTACCTGCGCGACCGTCCGTCCGCGCGCATGTCGCTGGAAGGCAACACTGATGAGCGCGGCAGCCGCGAGTACAACCTGGGCCTGGGCGAGCGCCGCGGCAATTCGGTGTCCTCCGCGCTGCAGGCCAATGGCGGCTCGGGCAGCCAGGTCACCGTCGTGAGCTACGGCGAAGAGCGTCCGACCTGCACCCAGTCCAGCGAGGATTGCTGGTCCAAGAACCGCCGCGTCGAGATCGTCTACACGGCGAAGTGACCGCGCACCTTCCCCACCGGCATCGCCGGTGGGGGAGGGGTTTTCGCAATGCCCGCCTTCGACCATCAAATCCCATGACCCGACTTTCCCTTGCATTGCTGCTGGCCGCATCCCTGCTGGCCCCGGCGACCGCCCTGGCACAGCGCGCGAGCCTGGCCGAGCGCGTGGCGGCACTCGAGCAACAGGCCGCCAGCAACCAGGGCAACGTCGACCTGCTCAACCAGGTCACCGCACTGCGCTCGGACGTGCAGTCGCTGCGCTCCCAGCTTGAGGAGCTGCAGCACCAGAACGAGCAACTGCGCAGCGCCAGCCATGACCAGTACCTGGACCTCGACGGCCGCATCACCCGGCTCGAAGGCGGCGTCGCCACAGCGGCGCCAGCCGCCGCGCCAGCATCCAGTCCACCGCCCACCGTGCCCCGCGACACGGCTCCGGTCGTGCACGGCGATGCCGGTACCCTGGCCCAGGGCGCCGACGAACGCAGCAGCTACGAGGCTGCCTTCAACACGCTGAAGTCGGGCAGTTACGCCGAGTCCGCGCGCCAGTTCCAGGATTTCCTGCAGCACTATCCCGCTGGTTCCTATGCCCCCAACGCCCTCTACTGGCTGGGCGAGAGCTACTACGCCACCCAGAACTACACGCTGGCCCAGCAGCAGTTCCAGGCGCTGCTCGATCGTTACCCCACACACGACAAGGCCGCCGGCGCGCTGTTGAAGATCGGCCTGTCGCAATACGGGCTCAAGCAGCTCGACGCCGCGCAGGCCACCTTGGCGCAGGTGATCAAGCGCTACCCGGGCACCGACCCCGCGCGCACCGCGGATGACCGCCTTCGCGCGATCCAGCTGCAGGCCCGCTGAGCGGCGCCAGCTGGCCCGCCCAAGGCCGGTCGATTGCACGTCTTCGCTAAACTGTGCGGATGCCAGCCCCAGCCGCCAGCGCTCCCGCCTCGACGGCCGAGCGCCTCAAGCTCACCGAGATCTTCCTGTCGTTGCAGGGCGAGGCGCGCGACAGTGGCTGGCCGACGGTCTTCGTCCGCCTGACCGGCTGCCCGCTGCGCTGCCAGTATTGCGATACCGCCTACGCATTCCACGGAGGCGATTGGTGGGAGATCGATGCGATCCTGGCTGAAGTCGCCCGCCATGGCGTGCGGCATGTCTGCGTCACCGGTGGCGAACCGCTCGCCCAGAAGCGCTGCATCGCGCTACTCGAAAAGTTGTGCGATGCGGGTTACATGGTATCGCTGGAGACGTCCGGTGCATTGGACATCAGCGAGGTCGATACGCGGGTATCGCGGGTGGTGGACATCAAGACGCCGGGCTCGATGGAGTCCTCGCGCAACCGCTGGGAGAACCTGGCATTGCTGACGCCGCACGACCAGCTCAAATTCGTGATCTGCGACAGGGCGGATTTCGACTGGGCGCGGGACATCGTTGCGACGCATCAGTTGAATCGCTCGTGCGACGTGATCTTCTCGCCGAGTTTCTCGCAGGTCCAGCCGCGCGAACTGGCCGACTGGATCGTCGCCGAGGCGCTCCCCGTGCGCTACCAGATGCAGCTGCACAAACTCCTGTGGAATGACGAACCTGGACGCTAGGGCCAACAATCCGGCGGTCGTGCTCCTGTCCGGCGGCATGGACTCCGCGGTGGTGCTCGCCATCGCGCAGGAGCAGGGCTATGCCTGCCACGCCTTGAGCGTGCGCTACGGGCAACGGCACACGTCCGAACTCGATGCCGCCAACAACATCGCGCGCGCACTGGATGCGGCATCGCACAAGATCGTGACGGTGGACATGCGGACGTTGGGCGTATCGGCCCTGACCGATTCGGACATCGACGTCCCTCTGGATTCGGACCAGCACGCGGGTAGCCCCGTCATCCCGGTCACCTACGGCCCGGCGCGCAACACCATCATGTTGTCGCTGGCATTGGGCTGGGCCGAGGTGATCGGATCGGCAGACCTTTTCTGCGGTGTCAACGCTGTGGATTACTCGGGCTATCCCGATTGCCGGCCGGAGTTCATCGCTGCATTCGAACGGCTGGCCAACCTGGCCACCAAGGCCGGCGTCGAAGGGGCCGGCTTCCGCGTGCACGCGCCCTTGATCCACATGAGCAAGGCCGCCATCGTGCGCGAGGGCCTGCGCCTTGGCGTCGATTTCGCACAGACCGTCTCGTGCTACAAGGCCGATGCACACGGCCGCGCCTGCGGGCACTGCGACGCCTGCCGGCTGCGCGCCGAAGGCTTCATCGCCGCCGGGGTGCCCGACCCCACCCGCTACGTCGCGTGAGCCAGCCCCGCGCCCGGTTGCGCTAGAATTCGCCTCCCGCGCACCGCGCGGCACCGTTCCACGTTGGGCCGTTAGCTCAGTTGGTAGAGCAGAAGACTTTTAATCTTTTGGTCGATGGTTCGAATCCATCACGGCCCACCACCTAGTCTGGCCCCTGGCTTCTCTCTTGGGAAAGCACCCAAAAGCCTTCACGAAATCAAAGGCTTGGCGTGCGTTTCTTCGTCTGAGAGAAAGCGTAGATGGGCAAAACTGCTTCCTTAAGGCCGTCTTTCTCTGACGTAAGTTTTTGCTAACCAAAAAATGCATTTCGCGCGCAGGCCGATACTGAAATAAATCCCGGCTTTGATTCCGAGCTTGCCCTGCTTTTGGGGGCTGAAGCACGCCCCTGAATCGCCCCGGTTTCTGTAGACACTTACAAGCCGCTGTTTGAAGACTGCTTTTCGAACTCTACCGGAGACAGGCCGCCATTGTGGCCGTGCTGCCGACGCGTGTTGTAGAACATCTCGATGTAGTTGAAGACGTCGGAC
>JBBRHT010000149.1:0-5434 GCA_038222295.1 Lysobacterales bacterium | reverse complement strand
GGTCGAACATGACCTCGCCGACGTCACCCGCTGGCGTGATTTCCTCGCCGCGTGGGCGTATCGCTACAGCTCGCAGGTCGGGACACCGGCTTTCAATGGCATTGCAGATGATGCGATCGTGCTGGAGATCCAAGCCAGCCTCGGCCTGTTCGGTCCATGGCCGCGTTTCGAGCGGCAACTGCGCGAGGATCTCGCCGCGCTGGGTTTCTCGCATCGCATCGCCGTCGCGCCGACCGCGCGTGCTGCCTGGGTGCTGGCCGGCGCGCACGACGGACTGGCACTGACGCAGCCAACGACGCTGGGAAACACGCTGGCGCGCCTGACTGTCGCGCAGGCAGGACTGGACACCAGGACCGCATGTGCGCTGCATGGGATGGGATTGCGGCGGCTGGGACAATTGTTCGCCGCACCACGCGCCTCGCTGGCACAACGCTTCGGCACCGGCCTGCTCGACCATCTGGATCGCATGCGCGGCCTCGCGCCGGATCCCTTCCCGCTGTATCGCCCGCCGGATCGCTTCGACCTGCGGCTCGAGCTTCCCTACGACGTCGAATACTCGCAGGCGCTGCTGTTCCCGCTGCGGCGCATGACCGCAGACCTGGGCGCCTTCCTCGCCGGTCGCGATGGCGGCGTGCAGCGATTCGTGCTGCACCTGGAGCACGAGGATCATCCGGACACCGAAGTCGTCGTCGGCCTGCTCGCGGCCGAACGCGATCCGGCACTGCTGTTCGAGCTCGCCCGCGGTCGCCTGGAACAGGCCCGGATTCCCGCGCCCGTGCGCGGCTTCCGCCTGGTCGCGGACGAACTGCCGCCCTTCGTACCAGCCGGATGCGAATTGTTCGATGAGCGCCCTTCGCAGGCCGTGCCGTGGGCGACGCTGCGCGAACGCCTGCGCGCGCGCCTGGGCGACGACGCCGTCCACGCCCTTGCTCCCGCCGATGACCATCGCCCGGAACAGGCGTGGCGACGCATGCCGCTGCCTGTCGTCATCGATTCGCCCGTCCCGCCGGAGCCTCGGCCGACATGGCTGCTGCAGCGTCCCATTCCGTTGCGCGATCCCGCACCGCGCGTGCTCAGCGGGCCCGAGCGCGTGGAAAGCGGCTGGTGGGACGGCGGCGACGTGCGCCGCGATTACTACGTCGTCCAGACCAGCAACGGCCAGCGCGCGTGGGCATTCCGTGGCGTCGGGGAATCGACGACGCCCTTCATGCTGCACGGCTGGTTTGCGTGATGGCCCCCCTCCCGCACTGCACTGCCCCTTCCTCCGCTTGCGGGGGAAGGCTGGGATGGGGACACGACGTGCGAAACAGCACCGCTGCCCACCCGCCCCAACCCTCCCCCGCTTTGCGGGGGAGGGAGCAAAGCGCGGACTACGCCGAACTGCATTGCCTGTCCGACTTCAGTTTCGGACGCGGCGCATCGAGCGCGGCCGAGTTGTTCGAGCGGGCGAAGCAGCAAGGCTACCGGGCACTCGCGATCACCGACGAGGCATCGCTCGCCGGCATCGTGCGGGCGCTGGAAGCCTCGCGCGCCACCGGCGTGCCCTTGATCGTCGGCAGCGAGGTCACGCTGGACCGCACGGGAGGCGAGCCGGGACTCAAGCTGGCGCTGCTGGTCGAAAACAGCATCGGTTACACCACCTTGTGCCGCTTGCTGACGCAGGGCCGCCGACGCTCGGTGAAAGGCGAGTATTCGCTCTCGCGCAGCGACATCGATGCGGGCCTTCCGGGATTGCTGGTCCTGTGGCTGCCCGCCGCCACGCCTGCCCCTGCCGATGGCGAATGGCTCAAGCAGCGGTTCGCCGGTCGCCTATGGCTGGCGGTGGAACTGCACCGCGGTCCGGACGATGCGCGTCGGCTGGACGAACTCCTGGCGCTGTCCGCGTCACTCGGCATCCCCGCCGTGGCCAGCGGCGACGTGCACATGCACGTGCGCGCACGCCGCGCGTTGCAGGACACGATGACCGCGATCCGCCATCGCACCACGATCGCGCAGGCGGGCATGCGCCTGTTCCCCAATGGCGAGCGCCACCTGCGCACGCGGCGTGCGCTGGCGGCGATCCATCCCGACGCGCTGCTGGCGGAGACGCTGCGCATCGCCGAGCGCTGCACGTTCGCGCTCGACCGCGACCTGTATTACGAATACCCGCATGAGCTCGTGCCCGACGGCCATACGCCAGCGACGTGGCTGCGCAAGCTGACCGAAGACGGCGTCGAACAGCGCTGGCCGACCGGCAGTGGCGAGGCCAACGTCGAAGCGCGGCGCAAGGCGCTGCCGCTGATCGAGAAGGAGCTCGCGCTGATCGCGAAGCTGTCCTACGAGCCGTACTTCCTGACCGTGCACGACATCGTCGCTTTCGCACGCGGTCGCGGCATCCTGTGCCAGGGCCGTGGCTCGGCGGCGAACTCCGCGGTCTGCTTCGTGCTGGGCATCACCGAGATCGATCCCGGCCGGATGAACATGCTGTTCGAGCGCTTCATCTCGGAGGAACGCAAGGAACCACCGGACATCGATGTCGACTTCGAGCACGAGCGGCGCGAGGAAGTCATCCAATACATCTACCGGCGCTACGGGCGCGAACGCGCGGCGATCGCGGCGACCGTGATCCGCTACCGCGCGCGCAGTGCGGTGCGCGACGTCGCCCGCGCGCTGGGCTTGCCGGAAGACCAGCTCGCGCAACTCAGCCGCAGCACGAGTTCCTGGAGCGCCGACGCCCCCGCTTCCGAGCGGCTGCGCGAATATGGTTTCGATCCCGACAGCGCGCTGATGCAGCGGCTGGTACTGCTCGTCGGCCAGCTGCTCGGCAAGCCGCGTCACCTGTCGCAGCATGTCGGTGGCTTCGTGATCTCCCAGGCGCCACTGCACACGCTGGTGCCGGTCGAGAACGCAGCGATGGCCGATCGCACCATCATCCAGTGGGACAAGGACGACCTCGACGTGCTGGGGCTGCTCAAGGTCGACGTACTCGCGCTGGGCATGCTCACCTGCGTGCGCAAGGCGCTCGACCTGATCCGCACGCATCGCGGCCGCGACCTGGCGCCCGCGACGATCCCCGCCGAGGACCCCAAGACCTACGCGATGATCCAGCGCGGCGATGTCATCGGTACGTTCCAGGTCGAATCGCGCGCGCAGATGGCGATGCTGCCGCGACTGAAACCGGCCTGCTTCTACGACCTGGTGATCGAGGTGGCGATCGTTCGCCCCGGCCCGATCCAGGGTGGCATGGTCCATCCCTACCTGCGACGACGGCAGGGACTGGAGCCGGTGGTGTATCCGTCGGCGGAGCTGGAGGAAGTCTTCCGGCGCACGCTGGGCGTGCCGCTGTTCCAGGAGCAGGTGATGCAACTGGCGATCACCGCCGCCGACTACACGCCCGGCGAGGCCGACCAGCTGCGCCGATCAATGGCGGCGTGGAAACGCCATGGCGGCATGGGGCCGCACCACGAACGGCTGGTCACGCGCATGGTCGCCCGCGGCTACACGCTGGAGTTCGCCGAGAAGATCTTCGAGCAGATCCAGGGCTTCGGCAGTTACGGATTCCCCGAATCGCATGCAGCGAGTTTCGCCCTGATCACCTATGTCAGCTGCTGGCTCAAGTGCCATGAGCCGGCGGCGTTTTCCTGCGCGCTGCTCAATTCATTGCCGATGGGTTTCTACCAGCCGCCGCAGCTGGTGGCCGATGCGCGCAAGCACGGCATCGACGTGCGGCCGGTGGATGTGCGGCATAGCGACTGGGATTGCACGCTGGAGGGCACCGCACCACGCCCCACCGTCGATGCTGGTCCACCGCACCCCGCGGAGAAGGAAGCTGATCTCCCACGCAGCGCTTGTCTCCTTCCCCTGCGCAGCGGGGGAAGGCCGGGATGGGGGCAGCGCCACTCGGAACACTCCCGCCAGGCGCACCCCCACCCCAACCCTCCCCCGCAAGCGGAGGAGGAAGCTGATCCCCCGCACGCGCCGGAGGGAGCTGATCCCTCGCAACCTGAGGAGGGAGCTGATCCCTCGCACGCGCAGGAGGGAGCTGATCCCTCGCGCGCGGAGGAGACTGATCTCCCACAACCCGAAGAGGAAGCTGATCTCCCGCGCAGCGCTTGTCTCCTTCCCCTGCGTAGCGGGGGAAGGCCGGGATGGGGGCAGCGCCACTCGGAACACTCTCGCCGGGCGCCACTTGAACACTCCCGCCAGGCGCACCCCCACCCCAACCCTCCCCCGCAAGCGGAGGAGGGAGCTGACCCCCCGCTTCGCGGAGGAGGGGACACGGAACCTCTCGCCCTGCGCCTGGGCATGCGCCTGGTCAACGGCCTGCAGCAGAAGGTCGCAGAACGCATCAGCGCCGCGCGTGCGCAAGGGGCGTTCCGCGATCTCGACGATCTCGTCGCACGCGCCGACCTGGATCGCGGCAGCCTGGACCACCTGGCCGAAGCCGGCGCATTGCGCGGCCTGGCCGGTCATCGCCATCGCGCGCGCTGGCAAAGCGCAGGAACCGAAAAGCAATTGCCGCTGTTCGTGGGCGCGGACACAGGGACGAGCGATGCGCACATCGAAGCGCGCATCGCGATCCCGCCACCGAGCGCATTCGAGGACACCCGCGCCGACTACGCCAGCATCGGGCTGACGCTCGGCACGCACCCGGTCGGCCTGATCCGACGCCAGTTGCAGCAGCGCCGCTACAGACGCGCAATCGAACTGGCGCAATGGCCGGACAAGCGCAGCGCGCGTTACGCCGGCCTCGTGATCCTGCGCCAGCGTCCGCAGACAGCGAGCGGCGTCACCTTCATCACGCTGGAAGACGAAACCGGCATGGTGAATGTCGTGGTCTGGGCGCAGGTGGCCGAACGCCAGCGCCGCGTCTTCCTCGAATCGAAATTGCTGGCGGTCGAAGGCCGGATGGAGTCGGCCGAGGGCAGCCAGCACCTGATCGCGACCCGGCTGGAGGACCTGTCGTCGCTGCTGTCCGGGGTGGCGACCCATTCGCGCGACTTCCGTTGACATCGCACTGCCGCCGGGACGGCGATGATGCTGGGGCCAGCAAATTGAACAAGGATGTCCTGATGCGCATTTCCTGGTCCGGCCTGCTGCTCATGCTCGGAATGCTGGTCGGCTGCTATCCCAAGGGCGACCCATCCAAGCCGATCCCCACGGTCCTCGTCCCCGCGCCGGGACCGGCGCAGCGGCTCGTTGTCGTGCTCCCCGGACGCGGCGACGACCTGGCGGGCCTGCAGCATGCCGGCATCGCCCAGGCCATCCAGTCGCAGTGGCCCGATGCGGACGTCATGCTCAGCGGACTGGCAATGGGCTATTACCTGCAGGGACGCGCCATCTCGCGCCTGCACAACGAGATCATTGCGCCCGCCCGCAATCACTATCGCGAGGTGTGGCTGCTGGGCGCGTCGCTGGGCGGCCTTGGCGCATTGATGTACGACAACCAGTGGCC
>JBBRHT010000148.1:0-5439 GCA_038222295.1 Lysobacterales bacterium | reverse complement strand
CGTCACGCAGCAGCGATTCGGTCATCTTCGCGACCACCCAGGGCTGCGAGATGGTCTGTCCATGGCCGATTGGCAGCGCCGTGTCCTCGTAGGCCCGTGTTGCCAGGGCCTCGTCGACGAACAGGTGCCGCGGGACCGTGCGGATGGCGATGAGCACGCGCTCGTCGGCGATGCCGCCAGCGCGCAGGCGGTCGATCAGGCGGTCGCGCACGCGCTGCGATGTCATGCCCAGGCCGATCGCCTCGGGCTGCAGCAGCATGCGTGCCGTCATCGGGGGGCGTCCAGCGATGCGGCCAGCCCGCCAACCCAACTGGCCACCTGCTCCAGTGCCTGGAAGCGGGTGAGGTCGACATGGATGGGGGTGATCGAGATGCAGCCGCGACGCACGGCATCGAAATCAGTGCCCGGGCCCGCATCCTGGGCAGCGCCGGCCGCGCCGATCCACCACCAGGTACGCCCGCGCGGATCCGCCTGCGCCACGCAGGGTTCCGCGCGATGGCGGTTGCCCAGCCGGGTGACCTCGAATCCCTCCACGTCCTCCCAGGCAACGTCGGGGACGTTGACGTTGAGGATGGTGTCGGCCGGCAGGGGATCGGTCGCCAATCGGGCGATGATCTCGACCGCCGCCCGCGCAGCCGTTTCGTAGTTGCGACCCTGGTGGTCGGCGCTGGCCAGCGACAAGGCGACTGCCGGCAAGCCGAGGAAGCGACCTTCCATCGCCGCGGCCACGGTGCCTGAATAGATCACGTCATCGCCGAGGTTGGACGTGTTGTTGATGCCCGACACGACGAGATCCGGCTCGACGTCGAGCATCCCGGTGATGGCGACATGCACGCAGTCCGTCGGCGTGCCGTAGACGCGCCATGTCGACGCGTCGTGCTGGATCACACGGACCGGCATGTCGAGCGTCAGTGAATTGCTGGCGCCGGAACGATCGCGGTCCGGGGCGACGACCAGCACCTCATGGCCGGCATTGCGCAACCCTTCGGCGAGGATCCGGATCCCGGGGGCGTCGACGCCGTCGTCGTTGCTGACCAATACGCGCATGAATGCTGGCAATGCCCTGTGCGATTTCCAGACATGATAGCGGATGACCGCATCGGGACTTCGCGCATCGCCATGTGCACGCTACGCTTGCATCATGAACGCAGGTCGCAAGCCGCCGCCCGACCTTGGCGATGAGAGCCCCCAGGATGATGCGGCGTTGTTCCGGGCGGCGATCGGCAACGTGCGCGAACTGCCGGCTGCAACGCCGCCTCCAGGGAAACCCAGGCCGCGTCCATTGCCGCGCATGGCGCGACGCGATGAAGACGAGGCGCTCGACACCTTCCGTCAGGCGCTGAAGGCGGATGTGCTGGAGTCGGGCGACGGACTGTCGTTCCGACGCGACCATGTGCCTGCACGTGTGCTGCAACGGCTGCGACGGGGGCATTACGCAGCGCAGGACGAACTCGACCTCCACCATAGCGATGCCGGCCAGGCGGAACTGCTGCTTCGACGGTTCATGGGCGAGTCCCGGCAGGCGGGACTGGGCTGCATCTGCATCGTGCACGGCAAGGGCCTGCACTCGGACAGCGGCGTGCCGGTGATGAAGAACCTGGTCGACCGCCTGCTGCGCCAGCGCGCGGACGTGCTGGCGTTCCATTCCGCGCCGCCCGCACAGGGCGGACACGGCGCAGTGCTGGTTCTACTGGCGCAAAA
Organism: Lysobacterales bacterium; assembly: GCA_038222295.1. Taxonomy (GTDB): domain Bacteria; phylum Pseudomonadota; class Gammaproteobacteria; order Xanthomonadales; family Xanthomonadaceae; genus Cognatiluteimonas. The sequence goes on along the minus strand of JBBRHT010000148.1, from coordinate 3,738 downwards.
ACGCCGCTGACGCCTACAGTTGGGTGTCGACGTGCTTCTTGGGCGGATTGACCCAACGCACCATGACGCCGCGATCCATTGCCGCGCGTTCGACGCGTGCGATGTACGCCGCATCGTCGACGTCATGGGGCTTGGCCATGGCCGACTTGTCCTGCATGCTCGAACAACCGCTGATTGCCACCAACGACAGGGCGACAAGGCCCATTGCGATCGTATGTTTCATGACGTCCTCCTGGAGACGGATCGGGATTGCGACCAGCCATTTCAGGCCGTCATCCAACGCTTATACGCCGCCGTATTGCCCCGGCTAGTGCCGGTCGCCGGTTTCCGACGAGCGGTCCGAGACCGCCCCCAATTCGGCCAGCAGGGTGGTGGCGTAGGTGCCTGGCGGCAACACGAACGCCAGCCTCAGGTCGCCGCCGTCCAGCCATTCCCACTGCAGTTGTCCTGCCCGCAAACGCGTGGCCCGACGCTCCTGCGACAGTCCAGCCGTCTCCAGTCCGGCGCGAAGGGCCAGCGACCTCGGGTCGGCCAGCACGGACGATTCCAGCTGCAGGGCAGCATCGGCCGAACGCAGGCTGCCCCGGCCCCACAGCGGAGCCGTGGGGTGGATGTCGAAGGCCGCCAGCCGCGATGCCAATTCGTCCGTCCACGGTTCCGGACCAAACACGCTGCGGGTGCCGTCCAGCATCCATACCTCGCCGGCCAGGCCGCGATTCCATGAGACGTCCGACACCCGGGCGCCCAGCGCCTGGTTGAAGAGTTCAGATCGGGCAGCCGACAGCAGCAGCGTGCGCTGGTCGCGTCCGAACCGGCGGCCGGCGAACATCGCCAGCGCATTGGCGACGTTGTCGCCGGATCGCCCGAATCTCTGCTCACCGAAATAGTTGGGAACGCCTTGCGCCGCGATCGACTCCAGCCGCGTGTCGACGGCGGATGGTTCGCCCTGGACGGCGCGCAGGACGATCTCGAAACGATTCCCCGCCAGCGCACCGCGAGGCAATTTGCGCGAATGCCATTCGCTCTTGAGCACGCGCAGGCCGGGAACCTGGAGGCCTTCCAGGTCGGGCGCGATCCGCTTGGGCAGGTGCACGCTGAACCGCTGGCGCGTCACCGCGTGGCGATCCTTCAGTCCAGCGTAACTGACACCCATGGCCGGTACGCCCGCCCAACGCGCGATCTGCGCCGCCGCGAACGCGGTGTTCGTTTCACGCTTCTCGATCGTCAGCAACAGGTGCTCGCCACTCCCCGTCGCCTGGAATCCATCCAGTTCCTCGACCAGGAAATCCTCGGGCGTGGCGCGTATCCGCGCCGACAGCACGGGCTCGCCGTGCGCGCGCGCCAACGTGGCGTCGTTCATGCGCGTTCGAGCAGGCACACGGCGTGGGCGGCAATGCCCTCGCCGCGACCGGTGAAGCCCAGCTGCTCGCTCGTCGTCGCCTTGATGCTCATCGCATCGATGCTGGTTCCAAGGTCGGCGGCGAGCAATGCACGCATGGATTCGGTGTGAGGCCCGACCCTGGGCTGCTCGCAGACCACGGTGACATCCGCATTGCCGACCATCCAGCCGCGATCGCGCAACAGGTCATTGCAATGGCGCAGGAACACGCGGCTGTCGGCAGCCTTCCATCGCGGATCGGACGGCGGGAAGTGCTGGCCGATGTCGCCCAGCGCCAGCGCGCCGAGCATCGCGTCGCACAGCGCATGGATCACGACGTCGCCATCGCTGTGGGCGACGATGCCCCGGGACGACACGATGCGCACGCCTCCCAACATGACGTGGTCGCCATCGCCGAATGCGTGGACGTCGAAGCCGTGCCCGATGCGGATGTCGCTCATCGATGCGCGACGATGTAGGCGAACCGGTCGACATCCGCGCCGGTAGTGATCTTGAAGTTGTCTTCGCGGCCTTCCACCAGCAGCGGACGCAGCCCTTGCCGTTCCATCGCCATGGACTCGTCGGTGATGGTCACTCCCGCGTCGCGCGCCGTTTCAAGCCCGCGGGTCAGCTGCATCCGACGAAACAGTTGCGGTGTCAGCGCCCGCCACAGGCGCTCGCGCGACTGCGTGCCGTCGATGCCACCGTCGCTTCCCGCGCGCTTGAGCGTTTCGCGCACGGGCGCCGCGAGAACCGCGCCGACCGGATCGTTGCGTCCGCGCTCCAGCAACTGATCCAGGTCGTCGAGCGCCAGGTTCGGACGGGCGGCGTCATGGACCAGCACGAAATCATCCGGCCGCACGCTCTCTGGAAGCGCGCCAAGGCCGGCGAGTACCGATTTGGCTCGCGATGCGCCGCCACTGCAGGTCAGCACCGGCTTGCCGCCGATGTCGGTCCAACCCGGCCACAACGCGTCGTCGGGCGCCAGCACCACGACCACGCCTTCCAGCGAGGGATGCACCAGCAGGGCCTGCAGGGTGTGTGCGATCAACGGCGAGCCTGCGATATCCAGGTACTGCTTGGGAACGGGACCGCCAACGCGCAGCCCACGGCCGGCCGCCGGGACGATGGCCCAGGTCATGGCGCGTGATCCGCTGTCGTCGCGTCGGCATCGGCGTGGGCCCCGGCCGCAGCCTGCGTGTCCGGATCGACCACCCGGTAGAAGGTTTCGCCGGGCTTGATCATGCCGAGCTCACTGCGTGCGCGCTCCTCGGCGGCGGCTTCGCCGGACTTGAGGTCCTCGACTTCAGCGGCGAGCGCCTCGTTGCGTTGCTTGAGGCCGGCGTTGTCGCGCGCCTGCTGCTGCACCTGCGCCTGCAACGCGGCGACCTCGCGCTCGCCACCCTCGCCGAACCAGAGCCGGTATTGCAGCCACGCCAGCAGCGCGAGCAGCAGGACCAGCAGGATGGCCATGGCGCGCAAGGCAGTGGATTCGTCAGCGCTTGAGCGAAACGAAGGCGGCGCGCCCGGCGTAACGCGCATCACTGCCCAACTGCTCTTCGATGCGCAGCAACTGGTTGTACTTGGCGACGCGATCGCTGCGGCACAACGAGCCGGTCTTGATCTGGGTCGCGGTGGTGGCGACCGCGATGTCCGCGATCGTCGTGTCCTCGGTCTCGCCGGAACGATGCGAGATGACCGCCGCGTAATGCGCCGCGTCGGCCATCGCGATGGTTTCCAGGGTCTCGGTGAGCGTCCCGATCTGGTTGACCTTGATCAGGATCGCATTGGCGACATGCTGGTCGATGCCCTGCCGGAAGATCTTCGGATTGGTGACGAAGTTGTCGTCGCCCACCAGTTGCACCTTGCTGCCAAGGCGTTCGGTCAACAGCTTCCAGCCGCTCCAGTCGCCTTCGTCCATGCCGTCCTCGATGCTGATGATCGGGTACTGCGCGGCCCAGCTGGCGAGGAAGTCGACGAACTGCTCGCTGGTCAGGCGCTTGCCCTCGCCGACCAGGTGGTATTTGCCGTTGTCGTAGAACTCGCTCGATGCCACGTCGAGCCCGAGCAAGACGTCTTCACCGGCCTTGTAGCCAGCCTTGCCGATCGCCTCGAGGATCGTGTCCAGTGCTTCGGAATTGCTGCGCAGGTCGGGCGCGAAGCCGCCCTCGTCGCCGACCGACGTGCTGAGGCCGCGACCCTTCAGGACGGACTTCAAGGCGTGGAAGATTTCCGCGCCGCAACGCAGGGCTTCGGAGAACGAATCGAACCCGACCGGCAGCACCATGAATTCCTGCAGGTCGACGTTGTTGTCGGCGTGCGCGCCGCCGTTGATGATGTTCATCATCGGCACGGGCAAC
>JBBRHT010000147.1:0-5458 GCA_038222295.1 Lysobacterales bacterium | reverse complement strand
GATGCCGGTGATCAGCGTCGCGACGGGAGAGGGCAACAGGTCGTCCGCCGGCTTGACGAAGAAGCTGATCGGGTCGTCGACCTCGCGCAGCTCGGCGTCGGTGCGGATGGCGGCGAATTGCGCGATACGCGACGTGCGCGGGTCGGCGCCGAAGGTTTCCAGGTCGTAGAAGAGGAAGCTGGCGGTCATGGTCAGGCGGGCGGGTATGGCGACGTCAGCATGCCCGTGCCCGATATCGCCCTGTGAGACGAGCGCTTCAGGCGGAAACCGGCAGTGGCGACAGCAGGCGTTCGACTTCCGCGTCGAGCCACGGCCAATCGATGCCGTCCAGCGACGTGTGCCCGCAGGTGGCTTTCACCAGCAGGTCGCGCTGGATCCGGCCGCGTTCGAACGCGGTTGCATAGGGAATCCGGCGAAAGGTCACCATGGCGTAGCGGGGAACCAAGCGGTCCGGGTGGCGCTCGGCCAGGCTGCGCTCCAGCGCCCGCTGGAGCAGGAAGTCCGCGTCGTCGACGCGTTCGCGCATTTCCAGGTAGTTTTCCAGCGCCATCTGCTGGATCGCCAACGCATTGGGCTTGCGCACCGATTCGAAGGCTGCGAAAGCCGTGGCGAGGTCCGTCTCGGCATCCAGCTGCTCGGCGAGCGCCACGCAGTCCTCGAACGCGCAGTTCATGCCCTGGCCGTGGAACGGCACCATGGCATGGGCGGCGTCGCCCAGGAGCACGGCGCGGCCGTCGAGGCACCAGCGGTCCAGGTACAGCGTGGCCAGGGTGCCGGTGGGGTGGGATTCGAAATCGTCTTCCAGATCGGGCATCAGAGGCAGCGCGTCGGCGAAGTCGCGCTGGAACAGTGCGCGCGCGTCTTCGCCCGTCACGACGGTCTCGAAGCTCGGATCGCCCTTGTTGGGGAGGAACAACGTCACCGTGAAGGTGCGCTCGTCGTTGGGCAGCGCGATGCACATGTAACGCCCGCGCGGCCAGATGTGCAGAGCATTCGGCTCGATGCTGAATCCCCCGTCCACGCGCGGCGGGATCTCCAGCTCCTTGTAGCCATGGTCCAGCCATTCCAGGCGTTCGCCCAGCGGTGCGATGCGATCGATCTGCTGGCGCACGATCGAGCCGGCGCCGTCGGCGCCAACCAGCGCGTTGAACACATGCGTGTGCCGGCCTGCGCCGAGGAAGGTCGCCGTACGGGTACGGAAATCGACGCTGTCCAGGCGGCGGTCGAAATGCAGCCGCGCGCCGGCTGATTCCGCGGCATCGATGAGCGTGAGATTGAGATCTCCCCGGCTCACCGACCAGATCACTTCGGAATCGTCACGACCATATCGTTGCAGCTGCTGGCTGCCGTCGGCGACATGCACCATGCGACCGCGCATCATCACGGCCTTGCCCATGACGGCGTCGGCGGCGTCGGCACTTCGCAGGGCATGCAGGCCGCGCTCGGCCAGCGCCAGGTTGATCGAGCGTCCGCCGGCATAACCGGCGACGCGCGGGTCGCCGCGGCGTTCGTAGACGTCGACATCCCACCCGCGCCGCGCCAGCAACGTCGCCAGCAACGCACCGGCAAGGCCGGCGCCGACGATGGTCAGTTGCCGCCGGGCGGTCATGGCGCACCCCCGCGCCAGGACTCGACGGTCCGCACGAACCGCAGGACATCGGCGTGGCTGTTGTATAGCGGAGCCGGCGAAATGCGGATGACATCGGGCTCGCGCCAGTCGCCCACCACGCCGGCAGTGGCGAGGAATTCGAACAGGTCGCGGCCCTGTTCCCGACCTGCCGCAACACGCAGGGACAACTGCGCGCCACGCTGGGCGGGATCGCTTGGCGTGAGGATCCGCAAGGTCGCGTCCAGTCGCTCGTGGATCAAGGCCTCGAGGTAGCCGGTCAGTCGCAAGGATTTCTCGCGCAACGCGGCCATCCCGGCGCGCGCGAAAAGATCCAGCGAGGCCCGCAGCGGCGCGAGGGCCAGTACCGGCGGATTGCTCAACTGCCAGCCGTCGGCCCCAGGGGTGGGCGCGAATGTCGGCCCCATCTGGAATCGCGTCGCCTGCTCGTGTCCCCACCATCCGGCGAATCGCGGCCGATCGCTGCGGGCGTGTCGTTCGTGCACGAAGCAACCACCGACCGCGCCCGGCCCGGCGTTCATGTATTTGTAATGGCACCAGACGGCGAAGTCGGCACCGCTGTCGTGCAACTGCAGCGGGAGGTTTCCCACGGCATGCGCCAGGTCGAAGCCGACGAGCGCGCCAGCGGCATGGCCGAGCCGCGCGATCTCGCGCAGATCGAAGGCCTGGCCGCTGCGGTATTGCACGCCAGGCCAGAGGATCAGCGCCAGGCGCGGGCCGTGCTGCGTGATGGCACGCTCGAGCGCGGCCATGCTGAAGCTTCCGTCCGTCTGGTCGGGTTGCAGTTCGACAAGATCCGTCGCCGGGTCGAAACCGTGGAAGCGTAGTTGCGACTCGACCGCATGGCGGTCGGATGGAAACGCGCCGGCCTCGATCAGGATGGCCGGTCGTTCCGCCGATGGCCGATAGAAGCTGACCATCATCAGGTGAAGATTGGTGGTGAGCGAGTTCATCGCGACGACTTCGACCGGTTGCGCACCGACCACGTCGGCCAGGCCCGACCGCACCAGCTCGTGGTAGGGCATCCATGGGGCGGGGTCGCGGAAGTGGCCTTCAACACCTTCCAGCGCCCATTTGTCGAGCACTTCCTCGACCATCGGACGCGCGCCGCGGGGCTGCAGGCCCAGCGAATTTCCGCAGAAATAGGCCTGCTCGATACCACCGTGCAGCGGGATGTGGAAGTTGTCGCGCGAGCGACGCAGCGGATCGGCGGCGTCGAGGGCGAGTGCGGTGTCGTCGCTGTGGAGATCGGTCATATGTGTGGCGGCGTCTACTTGAAGCGGGCCGCGGTCAGGCCGAGCCATTCCAGCGCGGTGCCGTGGTACAGGCGTGCCTGTTCGGGCGGGTCCAGGTCGAGCGCGGCGATGCCGGCCCCCGGCGCCTGCTCCCCCAAGGGGAATGGATAGTCGGTGCCCAACATCACGCGCGATACGCCGCAGGTGTCCAGCAGATAGCGCAGCGCGCGATCGTCGGCAACCCACGAATCGAAATACAGGCGCGACAGGTAATCGCGCGGATTGCGGAAATTGTCGGTCGCGACCAGGTCCGGGCGCATGTTGAACCCATGCTCGATGCGGCCGATCGTGTAGGGGAAACTCCCGCCGCCATGGGCCAGGCACACCTTCAGCCGGGGCAGGCGCTCAAGTACGCCACCGAAGACCAGGCAACACGCGGCGCGCGACTGCTCAGCCGGCATGCCGACCAGCCACGGCAGCCAGTACTTGGGCATCGATTCGGCGCCCATCATGTCCCAGGGATGCACCAGGATCGCGGCGCCGAGCTCACTGGCGGCTTCGAAGAAATCGAACAGCTCCGGCGCGTCGAGGTTCCAGTCGCCGACATGCGATCCGATCTGCACGCCCTGCAACCCGAGCTGGTCCATGCAGCGCTCCAGCTCCTGGATCGCCAGTCGTGGCGACTGCAACGGCACCGTGCCGATGCCGGCGTAATGACGCGGGTAGTTGCGGCAGGTCAGCGCCATGTGGTCGTTGAGCGACTGGTGCAACTCGAGCGCGTGGTGCGGCTTGGCCCAGTAACTGAACATCACCGGCACGGTGCTGATCACCTGGACCTGCACGTCGAACTGCGCGTAGTCGTTGATGCGTTCCTGCGGATCCCAGGTCTTGGGCCAGATTTCGCGGAAGAACTTCCCGTCCTTGTAGATGCGGTGGTGCCCGTCGTCGCCATGGTGGATGACGGGAAAGCGCGCATCGCCGTACTTGGCGGCAAGATCGGGCCAGTCGCGCGGCAAGTAATGGGCGTGGATGTCGATCTTCAGCATGGCGCCAGTTTAACCAGCGATGGCGGCCGATGCCGTCGCCGGCGCGCCGCGGTCGGCAGGACGCAGCAGGTGGGCGAGGGTATCGACGCTGTCGGCGATTCGGTCGCAGGCATCGTCCATCGCCGTCGCGATGGGGTCATCCTGATCGACCAGCGGGAGCAGCGCGGCGTGGAGGCGTCGTTCGGTCGGCCGCAGCCATGGCAGTTCGACGCAGCGATCCTCGCGCAATGCCTGGGCGATCGCAGCGAGGATCGCGTCGGCCTGCCGGGCGAACGCCGACATCTGCTCGCCCCCCGGCAGCTGCGCGCCATCACGCACCAGCGCTTCGAGCATGACCGTCGCGCGGATGAGGCGGCTGGCATTGGCAAGCACGGATTCGGCTTTCTTCAATCCGCTCGTCGATGCCCGGCGCGCGGGCTCGGCGCGCAAGCGTTCCAGCGAGGCCTGTGCGTTGGTGCGTGCCCGGCGCGCCGCGGCGCGACTGTCCGCGAGATTCGCGATCGACCCGCCCCAGACCATCGCCAGGTGGCTGCGATAGGCATCGACCAGGCGCCCCAGGTTGGCGCCGACGCGGCGGCCTTCCCATGTCGGCCACAGCGCATAGGCGGCCAGTGCCAGCACGCTGCCGAGCAGCGTGGCCACCAGGCGTGCATGCACCGCGTCGGCTGGCGCGATTCCGGTAAACGACAGCAGCAGGACCAGCATGCCGGTCAGCATGGCCACGCCAACGGCGTAGTTCACGGTCGCCAGCAACCGGAACGCCATGCACAGCGCGCCCATCAGTAGCAGCCGCAATGCCGCGCCCTGCATGGCGTAGTGGGCGATGACGGTGGTGAGCAGCAGGCCGGCGAACGTACCAGCGGTGCGCAGTACGCCAAAGCGCAGGGTGCCGCCGAAGTCCGGTTTCAGCACGATCGCGGCAGTCATCGGGATCCAGATGCCGTGCGGGATCGTCAGTGCGCGCTCGCAAGCGGCAGCGAAGCCCACGCACACCGCGCACCGGACCGCATGGCGGAACGCGACGGACGTGCCGTCCAGGTTGGCCCGCAACGTGGCCAGCGGAGCGTCGGACCGCAGCGCCCGCGGCAGGCGGACCTCCGACAACTGGGCCTGGATCTCGCCGCGACTGCTGGCCAGGCGTGCATTGCGCAGCAACGCACGCAGCTGGCCAGCCAGGCTGTCGGCCCGTGTGCGGGCGATCCGCAGCAGGCGAGCATCGGAGCGACGGCTGGTGGATGCGATGGCGTCGTCCAGCGACCTGACGTCGGCCTCGACCGCTTCGACCGGCGAATGTGGTGGCGCCTGCTGTTGGCCGCCGCGGACGGCTTCGGACAGGGCTTCCAGGCTGGTCGCGGCATCGTCAAGCACGGCCTCGATGCAGCGTCGCGCCGCTACGTCCCCGAGCCGGGCGTGCAGGTCGCTCAGCGCGAGCAGATCCATCCGGGCGCGTTCGCAGATCTCCGCCAGGACCCGGAACGACTGCATCGCCGATCCACGCGCACGGTGTTCGCCGTGCAGCATGACCAGCGTCTCCAGGGCCGCCTGCGAGA
>JBBRHT010000146.1:0-5480 GCA_038222295.1 Lysobacterales bacterium | reverse complement strand
CCGACGGTGAAGGTCGCGGCCTGCACGGGGCCGGTGCCGATCAGTTCGCCATCGCGCCACATCTGGTCGACGACGACGCTGAACCGGTCATTGGCGCCGACGTCGTCGTTGAAGTCGATGTCGTACTTGAAGATCTCGTCGGTCAGCGTGGCGATGTTGCTGGGCGTGAGCCCGAGCTTGCGCGCCGAGCGGTACAGCGATGGTCCGACCTCGCCGCTGAGCACCACGGTGCGGACTTCGGTCGGCCGCTCGATGACGCGCTCGTGGACGTCGTCGCCGCGAAGCGACAATTCCACGCGGTGCGTCGGGTCGCGATCAAAGCGCAGCGTGCGCAGGTTGCCGTCGACCGGCAGGTCGAAACCCAGCTCGGTGCCCGGCTTGAGATGCGCCAGCGAAGCCTTCGCGCCGGGCTGCGCCAGCAGGCGATGCAGGGTGGCGGCCGGGATGCCCATCTGGTCGAACAGCGTCGACAGCGTCTGCCCGGACTGGACGGTGACCAGCTGCCAGCTGTCGCCAGCCTGGCCGCGCAGTTGCGCCAGCGGCAGCGCCGGCAATGCCAGGGCCAGCGTCGTGCGCGGCGTCAGCGGCGCGTGCGTGTCGGGCGACAAACCGGGAACGATCGCGGCAACCAGCGCGCCCATTGTCGCGAACAGGCTGGCGTGCGCCCACTGGCGGCGGGTCCAGCGGCCATTGAAGGCGGCGGGAAGACGTGTCGCCAGCACCTTCCGGTGCAACGCCGCTTCGCGTAGGGTTTCCAGGCGGGCACGCCGGCCACTGCTGCTTTCGGTGCGGAAAGCTCCGGATTCGCTCATCGGTGTGCCCCTTGCCGGCGTGATGGATACGTCAAGGGGCTACCATAGACGCGCGAAAAGAGTGCGTCAAACCCTTGAACGCATTGAAGTTTTTTTCGGCCCCCATTTAACTTGCGGTTAACGCATGTTTCACAACCACCGTCACGCCCGGTGCGCGACGGCTTAAGAGAGATGCCCTTGCCTGTCCCGGACAAGCTCGAACTGATCGCCCGTGGGGCGGTGGATATCTTCAAGCGCGACGAGCTGGCGGCGCGGCTGGCGAGCGGCCGTCCGCTGCGGGTCAAGGCAGGGTTCGATCCCACCGCGCCCGACCTGCACCTGGGTCACACGGTGCTGCTCAACAAGATGCGCCAGTTCCAGGACCTCGGGCACCAGGTGATCTTCCTGATCGGCGACTTCACCGGGATGATCGGCGACCCGACCGGCAAGAACGTCACGCGCAAGCCGCTCACGCGCGAGGAGATCGCCACCAACGCCGTGACCTATGCCGAGCAGGTGTTCAAGGTGCTCGATCGCGAGCGCACCGAGGTGCGCTTCAACTCGGAGTGGTTCGATGCGATGACGGCGGCGGACATGGTGCGGCTGGCCGGCCAGCACACGGTGGCGCGGATGCTCGAGCGCGATGACTTCGCCAAGCGCCATGCCGCGCAGCAGCCGATCGCGCTGCACGAATTCCTCTATCCGCTCGTGCAGGGCTACGACTCGGTGGCGCTGAGGGCCGATGTCGAACTCGGTGGCACCGACCAGACCTTCAACCTGCTGATGGGGCGCGGGCTGCAGGAGCACGCCGGGCAAGCGCCGCAGATCGTGCTGACGATGCCGTTGCTCGAAGGCCTGGATGGCGTGCAGAAGATGTCCAAGTCGCTGGGCAACACCATCGGCATCGACGAGCCGCCGATCGACATGGTGACCAAGACGCTGAAGATCGACGATGCGCTGCTGTGGCGCTGGATCGAGTTGCTGAGCTTCGGCATCGGCATCGACGAGGCGCGGCAGCTGCGCGACGATGTCGCCGCCGGCATCCTCAATCCACGCGACGTCAAGCTGCGCCTGGCGCGCGAACTGGTCGCGCGCTTCCACGGGCCTGCGGCGGCCGACACCGCGATCGCGGGCTGGAATGCCGCCGTGCGCGGCGACGGCGATACCGCATCGTTGCCGTTGACGGATGTCGTGGTTCCCGCCGACGGCCTGCGCATCGCGGCGCTGCTGACGGCCGCGGGCCTGTCGACCAGCAACTCCGAAGCCAACCGCAAGCTCAAGGAACGCTCGGTGCGCATCGACGGTGAAGTCGTCGAGGACGCGCAACGCGTGTTCGCGCCCGGCTTCACCGGCGTGCTGGCGATCGGCAAGCGCAACTTCGCCCGCGTTCGCCTCATCACGGGGTAGCGACTCGTCGTAGCCCGGGTAGGGCCGCAGGCCCGGGATCGCCGGTCGAGAATGTCCCGGGTGCGCTTCGCTTACCCGGGCGACGTCAGGTGACCTTCAGCGCCGCCTGCGCGATCAGCGCAATAACGCAGCCAAAGCCACCCGGCCCACGCCAGGCTGCGCAAGGCGGCGATACCGGCGATGTAGAACACGCCGTGCAGGACACGCAGTCCGACGAACACCAGCGCGAGCATCGAGATGCGCGCGGGATCCACGCCGCGCCGCCGGGAATGCCCGATGCGTTGAAACCCGCCGCGCCGCCGCGCGCAACGGAAACGCGCTTGCTAGCCGTTGATGCGTAATGCCGCCTGCAACATCAACCAGACGACGATTCCAAATCCACCCACCCACGCCAGGCTGCGCAAGGCGGCGATACCGGCGATGTAGAACACGCCGTGCAGGACACGCAGTCCGACGAACACCAGCGCGAGCATCGAGATGCGCGCGGGATCCACGCCCGCCGCCTGCGCCATCAGCACGCTCGCCGCGAATGCCGCGAACGCCTCGAAGGCGTTGAGTTGTGCGGCGTTGGCACGCGCCGCGCGCGGATTGTCCTGCCTGGCCAGCCAGCCGCGCGGATCACGGTTGTCGTAGCGCTGGCCGGAGGCCTTGGCGACGCCGACCCACACATACGGCAGCAGCGCCGCGACGAGAATGCACCAGTAGGCTGTTGTCATGAGCGTCTCCCCGGAAGTCACGCCAGCTTTGCACGGCGGGACCGCTGTCGGCAAAGCAAAAAAACGGCGCCGCGAGGGCGCCGTTGTTCATTGCAGCGGGGACGCGGATTACGGGGTCGCGGTCGCCGGCTTCGCCGCGGGGGCGATCTTCGGACTCATCATGACGTCGCGCGCGGCCTTGAACGGATTGCCCGGGTACCACTGCGGCCACTTGCCGTCGCTCGCCAGCTGCTGGCCGACGCCATACACGTCGTCGAGCAGGGTGATGACGCCATCCACCTTCCACGTGGCTGCGTCGTACTGGTCGCCCGGCTTGTGGTAGCGATGCTCGTTGTAGTCCTTGCCGGCTGCGTCGCCCGCAGTGGTGCCGCCTTCGAGCAGGTCATCGCCGCTGCCCACGTCCATCGCCGGCACGCCAGCCTTGGCGAAGTTGAAGTGATCGGAGCGGAAGTAGCTGCCGGCTTCGGGATGCGACTCGGCGTGCAGCGTCAGGCCTTGCTTGCCGGTGACGTCCTTCAGCACATCTTCCAGTTGCGAGCTGCCCATGCCGACGACGGTGAGGTCATGCGTCTTGCCATTGACCCCGAGCGCATCGAGGTTGATCACGCCGACGGTCTTGTCCAGCGGAACCACCGGATGGGCCACGTAATACTGCGAGCCCAGCAGTCCGGATTCCTCCAGGGTGACCGCGATGAACAGCACCGAGCGCTGCGGCGGCGGTTGCTGGTGCTTGAACGCCTCGGCGATCTCCAGGATGCCGGACACGCCGGTGGCGTTGTCGACGGCGCCGTTGTAGATGTTGTCGCCGACCTCGCCCGGATGCTTGCCCAGGTGGTCCCAGTGCGCCATGTAGACCATGGCTTCGTCTGGATGCGTGCTGCCGTCCAGGCGGCCGATGACATTGCGCGACTGCTTCTGGACGATGGTGTTCTTCAGGTCCAGTGACAGCGTGGCCTTGATCGGCACCGGCTTGAAGCCCGGCTTGTTGGCGGCGGCGCGCAGCTTGTCCAGGTCCAGGCCGCTGTCGGCGAACAGCGACTGCGCCTGCTCGCCGGTGAGCCAGCCCTGGGCGGGCAGGCGCGGTGCGGGATCGCTGCTGGCCGGCAACGCGTACTGGGCGCCGGACCAGGAGTTCTTCACCACGTCCCAGCCATAGGAGGCCCCGGGCGTGTCGTGGATGATCAGCGCGGCGGCCGCGCCCTGGCGGGCGGCTTCCTCGTACTTGTAGGTCCAGCGGCCGTAGTAGGTCATCCGCTTGCCTTCGAACAGCTTCGGATCGTTGGCATGGAAACCGGGATCGTTGACCAGCATCACCACGGTCTTGCCCTTGACGTCCAGGCCTGCGTAATCGTTCCAGTGCTGCTCGGGTGCATTGACGCCATAACCGACGAACACCAGCGGGCTGTCGTCGATCTTCACCTCGGGCTGGCCGTTGGTGGTTCCGATCACCATGTCGCTGCCCATCTTCAGCTCGCGCGGCTTGCCCTCGACGGTAAGTTTGAGCGTCGTATTCGGGTCCGCGGTGGTCTCGACCATCGGCACGGTCTGGAACCACTCGCCGTTGTTGCCCGGCTTCAGGCCGATGCGCTCGAACTGCGACTTGATGTACTGGACCGACTTCTCCTCGCCTGGCGTGCCGGGACCGCGGCCCTCGAAGTCGTCCGACGCCAGCACCTTGACGTGCTGGACGAAATCGTCGGCATTGATCGCCGGGACGAATTCGTGCGCCGACGCGGCTGGCGGTGTCGGGGTGGCCGGCTCGGCGGGTACCTGGGTCGACGGCTGGCGCTGGCAGGCGGCCAGCAGGGTGACGGCGATGAGGCCTGGCAGGAGATGTCGCTGCATGCGTGATCGATCCGATGGAAAACAGAACCCCGGAGTCTACCCCTGCCTGTGTGCCGGGCACCGTGACGCGCGTCCGCCAAGGTGCGCGCAGGCGCCGCCCCGCGGCTCAGTCCTGCGGTGGGCGGTCGCCGCTGTAGGGCACGGCGGTCGCGCCGGTCACGCTGCCGATGTGGGCGCTGCTGTGCACGTACAGCTTCACGTCGCGCTCGAATACCAGCGGACCGTCGACCACTGCGTTCGGGCCGATGATGATGCGCGGCGGCTGGCGCTTGCCGAAGGTGATCGGCAGCCAGCTGGCGCTGGGCTTCTCCACTTTGATGCCGCCCTTGACGTGTGAACCGACGCCGACGGTGATGTCGCCGTTGACCGTGTCGATGCCGCCACCCAGGTCGGTGTCGACCAGGCCGATCGCACCATTGACGGTGGTGACGCCCTTGGCGACCTGGCCGCCTTGATCGACGAAGACGCCGCCGTTGACGGTTTCGATGCCGCCGTCGACCTGCACGCGGCTGCCCAGGTGGATGCTGCCATTGACCGTGGTCAGGCCGCCGCTGTGCGCGTTGTCGCCGGCCTTGATGCTGCCGTTGACGGTTTCCAGGCTGCCCCAGGCGTGTCCGGCCTCGGCGTCAATGCTGCCATTGACCTTGTCGACGTCGTTGTCGCCGGCATGCGCGCTGGTCAGCGGGGCGGCGATGGCCAATGCGATGGAGCAGGTCAGGGT
>JBBRHT010000145.1:0-5486 GCA_038222295.1 Lysobacterales bacterium | reverse complement strand
GACGCTGGCGACGCAACTGGGCGGTGCAACCGAGGCCGCCGACGCACGCGAGTTCGGCCACGCGCAGGTCGAGCTCATCGCGCAGGACGCGTTGCTGGACGGCCTCAAGGACCATCCGGGCTCGCCACCGCGGCTCGATGTCTGGATGAGCCATGGCGACCACGTCTCGCTGGCTCCGCCGGGGTTCACCGTGACGGCGCGAACCGACCGCATTCCCGTCGCCGCGATGGCGGATGACGAGCGGCGCTGGTACGGCGTGCAGTTCCACCCCGAAGTCACCCACACCAAGTCCGGCCAGGCGCTGCTGCGCCGGTTCGTCGTCGATATCTGCGGCTGCCAGACGCTGTGGACGGCCGCACACATCATTGACGACCAGATCGCGCGCGTGCGCGAGAAGGTGGGCGCGGATGAAGTCATCCTCGGCCTGTCCGGCGGCGTCGATTCCTCCGTGGTCGCGGCGCTGCTCCACAAGGCGATCGGCGACCAGCTGACCTGCGTGTTCGTCGATACCGGCCTGCTGCGCTGGCAGGAGGGCGACCAGGTCATGGCGACCTTCGCAGGGGCTTTCGACACGCACGGGCTGGGCATCAAGGTGATCCGCGTCGATGCGGCCGATCGCTACTTCGCGGCCCTGGAAGGCGTCGCGGACCCCGAGGCCAAGCGCAAGATCATCGGCCGGCTCTTTGTCGAGATTTTCGACGAAGAGTCGCGCAAGCTGGGTAATGCCAGGTGGCTGGCGCAGGGCACCATCTATCCCGATGTCATCGAGTCGGCCGGCAGCAAAACCGGCAAGGCCCACGTCATCAAGAGCCACCACAACGTCGGCGGCCTGCCCGCGGACATGGAGCTTGGACTGATCGAGCCGCTGCGCGAGTTGTTCAAGGACGAAGTGCGCCGGCTGGGACTGCAACTCGGGCTGCCCGAAGCGATGGTGCATCGCCATCCGTTCCCCGGCCCCGGGCTCGGTGTTCGCATCCTGGGCGAAGTCAAACCCGAATATGCACGACTGCTGGCTCGCGCCGACGCCATCTTCATCGATGAGTTGCGCGCCGCCGACCTGTACGACAAGACCAGCCAGGCGTTCGCTGTCTTCCTGCCGGTGAAGTCGGTCGGCGTCGTCGGTGACGCCCGCGCCTACGAATGGGTCATCGCGCTGCGCGCCGTGGAGACGGTCGACTTCATGACGGCGCATTGGGCCCACCTGCCATATGAATTCCTGGGCAGGGTGTCCAACCGCATCATCAACGAGATCCGCGGGATTTCGCGCGTCGTGTACGACATCAGCGGAAAGCCGCCCGCAACCATCGAGTGGGAATGAGCGACAGCGCCGACGAGCGCTGGATGCGGCGTGCGCTTGAACTTGCCGGGAGCGCCGAGCAGGCCGGCGAGGTTCCGGTCGGGGCGGTCCTCCTGTCGCCGGCTGGCGTCGTGATCGGAGAGGGCTGGAACCGCAACATCATCGACCACGATCCCACCGCGCATGCCGAGATCACCGCGATGCGCCAGGCTGGCACGCGCCTGGGCAATCACCGGCTGCTTGGCTGCACCCTGTACGTGACGCTCGAGCCGTGCGCGATGTGCGCCATGGCGATGATCCATGCGCGCATCACGCGACTGGTCTTCGGTGCCGCTGATCCGAAGACCGGAGCCGCAGGGAGTGTGTTCGACCTGCTGGCCGATCCGCGCCACAACCACTGTGTTTTAGTGCAGGGCGGGGTGCTCGCGCAGGAGACGGGCGCGCGCCTGACCAGTTACTTTCGCAACAAACGCGTCAAGCCGGTCGAATGACACCGCGTCGCCGCCGAAGCGGATCCGATCGAATGTCCTGCGATATGATCTCCCGACTTAATTAGTCCAAGCGCATGGCAGCCAATCCCGAAACAGAAGGACGACTGATCTGGATCGACCTGGAAATGACCGGGCTCGACACGGACCAGGATTCGATCCTCGAGATCGCAACGATCGTCACCGATTCGCAACTCAACATCCTGGCCCTCGGGCCCGAGTTGTCGATCGCGCAGTCGCTGTCGACGCTCGAGGCCATGGACGACTGGAACCGGAAGCAGCACTTCAAGTCCGGTCTCTGGCACCGCGTGCTGGAAGACGGCGTCGGCATGGCCGATGCCGAAGCACGCACGCTGTCGTTCCTCCAGGAATGGTTGCCGGCGAATGCGTCGCCGATGTGCGGAAATTCGATCTGCCAGGACCGCCGGTTCCTGCATCGGCTGATGCCGAAGCTCGAACAGCACTTCCATTACCGAAACCTGGACGTCAGCACGCTGAAGGAGCTGGCGCGACGCTGGGCCCCGCAGGTGCTGGCCGGCATGCGCAAGGAATCCGCGCACACCGCCTTGAGCGACGTGCGTGATTCGATCGACGAGTTGCGCTACTACCGCAGGAACCTGGCAGCGCTCGTCGGCAATCCCTGAAGCCAGCCCGCGATGCCGCGGGCCGGCGCCTGGAACCTATCCCGCCTTTGATTTTGCCAACTGCAACCAGGTATCGACGACGGTGTCCGGGTTGAGCGACATCGATTCGATTCCTTGCTCCATCAGCCACTCGGCCAGGTCGGGATGGTCCGAAGGCCCCTGGCCGCAGATCCCGATGTACTTGCCCTTGGCGCGTGCGGCACTGATGGCCATCGACAGCATCTTCTTGACCGCCGGATCGCGCTCGTCGAAGAGGCTCGCGACGATCGCCGAATCGCGGTCCAGGCCCAGCGTCAGCTGCGTCAGGTCGTTGGAGCCGATCGAGAAACCGTCGAACAATTCCAGGAATTCGTCCGCCAGCAATGCGTTCGACGGGACTTCGCACATCATGATGACCTTCAGCCCGTCCACGCCCTTCTGCAGGCCGTTCTCCGCCAGGACTTCGAGCACCTTCCGGCCCTCGCCCAGGGTGCGAACGAACGGAATCATGACCCACAGGTTGTCCAGCCCCATCTCGTTGCGCACCTTGCGCACGGCGCGGCATTACAGTGCGAAGGCATCCTTGAACGACGGGTCGACGTAACGGCTGGCGCCGCGGAAACCGATCATCGGGTTTTCTTCGTGCGGCTCGTAGCGACTGCCGCCGATCAGGTTGGCGTACTCGTTGGTCTTGAAGTCCGACAGGCGGACGATGACGGGGTTCGGGGCGACCGATGCGGTGATCGTCGCGATGCCTTCGGCGAGCCTGTCGACATAGAAATCGACGGGGGTGGAATACCCCGCCATGCGCTCGTCGATCTTCTTCTTCGTCGCCGCATCCTGCTGCGCATACTCGAGCAGGGCCTTGGGATGCACGCCGATGTGGCTGGCGATGATCATTTCCAGTCGCGCCAGGCCGATGCCGGCGTTGGGGAGCATGCCGAAGTCGAACGCACGATCCGGATTGGCGACATTCATCATGATCTTGAGCGGCGCCGGGGGCATGTTGCCAAGATCGGTCGTGGTGCGATCGAAGGGCAGGGCACCCTCGAAGATGAAGCCCGTGTCGCCTTCCGCGCAGCTGATGGTGACTTGGCTGCCGTCGACGATCCGGTCCAGCGCATCGCCGGTCCCGACCACTGCCGGCACACCCAGTTCGCGCGCGATGATCGCGGCATGGCAGGTGCGTCCGCCGCGATTGGTGACGATGGCCGAGGCGCGCTTCATGACGGGCTCCCAATCGGGATCGGTCATGTCGGCAACGAGCACGTCGCCGGGCTGCACGCGGCTCATGTCGCTCAGCTTGCGCACCACGCGTGCCACGCCACTGCCGATCTTCTGGCCGATCGCACGCCCCTCGGCGATGACCTTGCCGCGCTCGCGCAGGGTGTAGCGCTCGATCTGCGTCGCGTGGCCACGCGACTTCACCGTTTCCGGGCGAGCCTGCACGATGAAGAGCTTCCCGGTGACGCCGTCCTTGGCCCACTCGATGTCCATCGGGCGGTCGTAGTGCTGCTCGATCACCAGCGCCTGTCGCGCCAGCTCGTGCACATCCTCGTCGGAGATGGAGAAACGGTTGCACAACCCGGGCGGTGTCGCCTCGTTGCGCACGCGCTCGCCAGGCTGGTCGGAATACACCATGCGGATCTGCTTGGTTCCCAGCGACCGGCGCAGGATGGCGGGCTTTCCAAGGCGCAACGTGGGCTTGTAGACATAGAACTCATCCGGGTTGACCGCACCCTGGACCACGTTCTCGCCAAGGCCGTAGCTGGAGGTGATGAACACCACGTCGCGAAACCCGGACTCGGTATCCAGGGTGAACAACACGCCCGAGGCACCGACATCGGAGCGCACCATCAACTGCACGCCAGCCGACAGGAAGACGTCCTCGTGCTTGAAGCCGTGATGGACCCGGTAGGCGATCGCGCGATCGTTGTAGAGGCTGGCGAATACCTCCCTGACCTTCAGCGCAACGTCGGCTGCGCCGGTGACATTGAGAAAGGTTTCCTGCTGGCCGGCGAATGATGCATCCGGCAGGTCCTCGGCGGTCGCCGAGGAGCGCACGGCAACGGCGATCTCGCCGCCGTTCTCATCGCACAACCGACTGTAGGCGGTCTCGAGGTCGCGCTCGAGCTCGGGCTGCAGCGGCGACTCGATCACCCATCGGCGGATTTCCGCGCCGGCCGCGCTCAGGGCTGGGACGTCCTCGACATCCAGCGGCGCCAGCCGATCGAAGATGCGATGCTCGAGATCGTTGTGGGCGATGAAGGCCCGGAAGGCGTCGGCGGTGGTCGCGAAGCCGCCTGGGACGGAAACGCCGAGGCCGGCCAACTCGCCGATCATTTCTCCCAGCGAGGAATTCTTGCCGCCCACCTGTGCCAGATCGGACAGTCGCAGGTCTTGCAGCCACAGGATATTGGCGCTCAAAGCGGTCACTCCGGATGTTCGATGGGGGAAGGGCGGGCAGGCACCGGCCCAAACGCTTATTTTAGCAACCCAGCCTGCCGCGGCGCTTGCCGCATCGACGGAGTCCTCTTACATGGTCGTCACACGCCCGGTTTTCTACGTTTCCGACGGCACCGGCATCACCGCCGAGACCATCGGCCACAGCCTGCTGACGCAATTCGCCGAGACGCGTTTCGTCACCGACCGCATCCCCTTCGTCGACACGGCCGAGAAGGCCATCGAAGCGGCGGCGAAAATCCGCCGTACGGGAGAAGAACATGGCGCGCGTCCGATCGTCGTGAATTCGAGCATCGATCCGGAGCTCAACGCCCTGCTGGCAGGAAGTGGAGCCTTGATGCTGGACGTGTTCGCGCCCTTCATCGAGCCGTTGGAGAGGGAACTGGGCACGCAGAGGCAATCGCGCGTGGGACAGGCTCACGGCATTGTCGACTTCGAAAGCTATCACCGGCGCATCAATGCGATGAACTACGCATTGACCCACGATGATGGCGTCAGCATGGATTACAGCGAAGCCGAAGTGATCCTGATCGGCGTGTCGCGCGCAGGCAAGACGCCGACCTGCGTATACCTGGCCCTGCACCACGGCGTGCGTGCCGCGAACTATCCCTTGAC
>JBBRHT010000144.1:0-5508 GCA_038222295.1 Lysobacterales bacterium | reverse complement strand
AGGCCTGGAGAAAGGCGGGCACGTCGATGCGAGCGGTCCCTACGGCCGTTTTTGCCTCGCGCCGGCCGATGTCAACCAGCGCTACCTGCTCATCGGTACCGGCACCGGGGTCACGCCGTATCGCGCGATGCTGCCGCTGCTGGAACAGCAGATCGCGCAACGCGGCATCCAGGTGGTGCTGCTGTTCGGCGCGCGGACCCCGGCCGAGCTGCTCTACGGCGAGGAGTTCCGCGCCTTCGCCGACCGCCATCCGCGCAATTTCCGCTTCGTGCCCTGCCTGTCGCGCGAACTGCCGCCCGACCCGCATCCCGACGTGCGCCACGGCTACGTGCAGCAATTCCTCGCCGAGTTCGCGCCCGATCCGGCCACCGACATCGCCTACCTGTGCGGCAACCCGAACATGGTCGACGCCTGTTTCGAGGCGCTGAAGGAAAACGGCCTGGCCGTGTCGCAGATCCGCCGCGAGAAGTACGTCAGCAGCAAGTAAGTCGGCCGCTACCAGTGTAAAGGACGCTTGACAGGCGAAATCCCCTCCCTTATGGTGCCTGTCAAGTTTGCTTGACAGGGGTGCGGCGGTGGCGAGGAAACCAAGGATCATGGCCGTGGCTGGCGCCGTGCTGCTGGCGGCGGCAGTCGGCCTGCCGCGTGTGCTGGACCTGTCGGACACGCTTCAAGGACTGCTGTACGGCCTGGCGATCGGGCTGTTGCTGGCCGCCGCGCTCAGGTCGCGCCTGCCCGACGATTGCGACACCGGCACCCCGGCGTTGCGCCGCCGCTACCTGCGTGAATTCATGCCGGCCATGCTCGGTTACGTGGTGGCGCTGTTCGTGTCGCTGTGGCTGCTCAAGCAGGTCGATGCGGTCTGGTTGCGCGGCGTCATCGCGTTGTTGCCGCTGCCCCCGATCGCGCTGGCGATGCGCGCGATCGTGCGCTACATCCGCGACACCGACGAACTGCAGCGCCGCATCGAGCTGGAGGCGGTCAGCATCGCCACTGCCTTTGTGTCGCTGGCCTACCTGTCCGGTGGATTCCTGCAGCTGGCACGCGTCATCCACCTCGACGCCGGCCTGGCGATGCTGTGGATGTTCCCGTTCGTCTGCTTCACGTATGGGGTTGCCAAGGTGGCGGTGACGCGCCGCTACTGGTGAACAAGGCGTGCTGAGCCGCATCCGCGAATTGCGCGAGGAGCGAGGCTGGTCGCAAGGCGAGCTTGCCGAGCGCCTCGACGTGTCGCGCCAGACCGTCAACGCGATCGAGACCGGCAAGTACGACCCGAGCCTGCCGCTTGCCTTTCGGCTGGCACGCCTGTTCGGCGAATCGATCGAGGCGATCTTCCAGCCTGCGGATTAGTGGATCCGCGCCTTCGTCAACATTGCCCCAACTGCGTCCCGGAGACCCGCCGCACATGTCACGCACGCTTCGCTCCATCGTCGCCGTCCTGCTGCTGGCCGCGTTGTTCGGCTACCGCTACCTCCGCGACCATGCCGCTCCCGCCACGGCCCAGCATCCCGGCGTGGTGGCCGCCAGCCCGCCGCCGGTCCGCAGGTACGGCCGCATCGCGTTCGTCCCCTGCACCCTGGCGCCGCAGTCCGCGATGGCCAGCGTCGAAGCCGATTGCGGCTCGTTGTCGGTGCCGGAAAATCCGGCGCTGCCGCAGGGACGTCATATCGTTTTGCATATCGCCTGGGTTCCGGCCGGCGATATCGGCACCAGCGAGCCCGATCCGGTGTTCATGCTCGCCGGTGGCCCTGGCCAGGCGGCGACCGAGAGCTATCCGCAGGTCGCGGCCGCCTTCGCCGACGTGCTGAAGAAACGCAGCGTGATCCTGGTCGACCAGCGTGGCACCGGCCAGTCGAATCCGCTGACCTGCGAGGACGACCAGAAGGACAGCGCCGCCGACACGCCCGCCGAACCGTCACCGGGCGCTGAAACCGCGGGTCGTTTCGCGCAGCGGTGCCGCACTGCGCTGTCGCCGCGTGCGGACCTGCGCTTCTACACGACCACCGATGCGATCCGCGACCTGGACGCGGTGCGCGAGGCGATCGGTGCGGCGACGATCAACCTCGTCGGCATTTCCTACGGCACGCGCGTCGCGCAGCAGTACGCGATGCGCTATCCGCACAGCACCCGCACGCTCGTGCTGGACTCGGTGGCACCCAACACCCTCATCGTCGGCAACGAATTCGCTCACAACCTCGAACAGGCGCTGGACCTGCAATTCGGCGAGTGCGGGAAGGTGACGGCGTGCGCCCGCGCACTCGGTAACCCGCGCTCGCGACTGGATGCGCTGATGACGACGCTGCGATCCAGTCCCCCGCTGGTGCGTTATCGCGACCCCAGCACCGGCGCCGAGCACGAAGCACGCCTGCGGCCCGACGACGTCGCCGGCCTGATGCGCATGTATGCCTACGCGCCACTGGCCTCGTCACTGCTGCCGCTGCAGCTGAAGGAAGCGTCGGAGGGCCGTTACGACGGTTTGATGGCGCTGGCGAAGATGCTCGGCAGCACGATGGCCGGGCAGATGGCGATGGGCATGCAGCTGTCGGTGATCTGCAGCGAGGATGCGTACGGGTTGAAAGCCAATGCCGACGACGCCGCCACGCTGATGGGCAACCAGTTTGCCGACGACTTCGCCGCACAATGCGCGCTGTGGCCCAAAGGCGCGATGCCAGCGGATTTCCACCGGCCGCTGCGGTCGTCCGTGCCGGCGCTGCTGATGAGCGGCGAATTCGATCCGGTGACGCCGCCGCGCTACGGCGCGCAGGTCGCGAGGACGTTGCCCAACGGACGCCATCTGGTCGTGCGCGGCCAGGGCCACAACGTCATCGGCGCCGGCTGCATGCCGAAGCTGTTCGCGCAATTCATCGACAAGGCCGATGCGCGCGCGCTCGACGCCAGCTGTTTGAAGACGTTGCCATATACGCCGCCATTCACCACCTTCAATGGCTGGGAGCCGTGAGCGCGCCGCGCTCCCCGACAGGACCACGGACATGATCGTTGCACAACACCTGCGCAAGACGTTTCCCGGCAAGGACAAGGCCGTGCCCGTGGTCGCGGTCGACGACGTCGGCTTCGAGGCGCGCGACGGCGAGATCACCGGCCTGCTCGGCCCCAACGGCGCCGGCAAGACCACTACCCTGCGCATGCTCTACACGTTGATGCAGCCCGAAAGCGGGCGAGTGCTGATCGATGGCGCCGACGTGGCGCTGGATCCGCAAGCGGCGCGGCGCGCACTGGGCGTGCTGCCGGACGCGCGCGGCGTCTACAAGCGCCTGACCGCGCGCGAGAACATCCGCTACTTCGGCCAGCTGCACGGCATGTCGCCCGCGCTCATCGAGCAGCGCACCCGCGAACTGGCCGCTGCACTGCAGATGGAGGATTTCCTGGACCGCACCACCGAGGGTTTCTCGCAGGGCCAGCGCACCAAGACCGCGATCGCGCGCGCGCTCGTCCACGACCCGCGCAACGTCATCCTCGACGAGCCGACCAACGGCCTGGACGTGATGACCACGCGCGGCCTGCGCGAATTCCTGCGGCACCTGCGCGGCGAAGGGCGCTGCGTGATTTTTTCCAGCCACATCATGCAGGAGGTCGCGGCCCTGTGCGATCGCATCGTGGTGATCGCGCGCGGTCGCGTCATCGCCCAGGGCAGCGCCGATGCGCTGCGCGAGCGCACCGGCGAATCCAACCTGGAGGACGCCTTCGTCCAGCTGATCGGCTCCGATGAGGGTCTGCACGCATGACTTCCAACACGCAGGGCAGCCTGTCCACGGCGCTCGCATCGCTGTGGACGGTGATGAAGAAGGAGTTGCGCGAGTTGTCGCGCGACCGGCGCACGCTGGTGCTGGCCCTGGTGATGGGGCCGCTGCTGACGCCGGCACTGATCCTGGGCATGGGGGCAATGGCCGAAAGTCGCGCGAAGAGCCAGATCGAGAAGCCGCTGGCGATCGCCATCGTCGGCGCCGAGCGAGCGCCCAACCTGGTGGCCTGGCTCGGTGGACAGGGCATCAGCCGCAAGGTCCTGGGCAAGGATCCGGACAGCGCGATCCGCGACCAGGACGAGGACGTCTACCTGCGCATCGAGAAGGATTACGCCACGCATTGGCGGCAGGGCACGCCGGCGCTGGTGGAAATCGTGCACGACTCCACGCGCCAGGATGCCGAGATCCCGGTCAAGCGCGTCGAGGCGGCGCTGGACCTGTACCGACAACAGGCCGGCGCCTTGCGCCTGCTCGCACGCGGCATCAATCCCGGTGTCGCGGCGCCGCTGGCGGTCGCGCACAAGGACCTGTCGACGCCGGAGGCGCGCAAGGGGCTGTCGATGGCGATCCTGCCCTACCTGCTGATCCTCAGCGCCTTCATCGGCGGCGCGCACCTGATCATCGATGCCACCGCGGGAGAGCGTGAGCGACAGTCGCTGGAGCCCTTGCTGGCGACGCCGGCGCGGCGCGGCGCGATCGTCAGTGGCAAGATCGCGGCCGCATGTGCGGTCGGACTCGCCTCGCTGCTGCTGACGCTGGTCGCGTTCAAGATCGGCGCGCAGCTGTCGCCCGGCATCGGCCGGCAGATGGACGTGACCGCGCTGGCGATCGGCAGGATGCTGGTGATCCTGTTGCCGATGCTGTTCATCGGCACCGCGCTGCTGACCTGGATCGCCGCCGGCGCCAAGTCGGTGAAGGAGGCGCAGAGCTACATGACCTTCCTGATCCTGCTTCCGATGTTGCCAACCATCGCGCTGATGGTCAGCCCCGTCCGGAATCAGTTATGGATGATGGCGGTGCCATTCCTGGCGCAGAACCAGATGCTGCTGAAGGTCATCCGCAGCGAGGTGTTGTCGCCCATGGAGTGGAGCGTGTACCTGGGCGCCGGCTTTGGCCTGGCCATGGTGCTGTGGTTCGCCGCGACCCGGCGTTACCACCAGGAAAAACTGGCCATCTCGGCCTGAGCCCCCAAGAAAAAGCCCGGCGGATGCCGGGCGTTTTTTCGACGGGTGTCGCCGGCTCAACCGCCGGGGTTGAAGCCGATGGTGCGGCGCGTGGTGATCGGCGCGCTCAGCGGCTGGAACCGCCAGCGCTTGACCGCCGCCAGTGCCGCGCGATCGAACACACGTGGCGGCGTCGAGCGGACGACCCGCGCCGAGGTCACCGAGCCGTCGCTGGCGACGGTCAGTTCGACGACGACCTCCCCCGAGGTGCCCGAGCGGTAAGCATCCGGCGGATAGGCCGGCGCCGGCGTGCTGATCGCGCGCAGCGTGGTCGCGGCCGCCGGAGCCTGGGCGGCCGCCTGCGTCTGCGCAGGCGTTGGGGTCGCTGGCTGCGGACGCGACGCCGCCGCCGCCGCCCGTGCCGCCGTGGCGCGATCATCCGCCACCTTCTGCGCGGCCGCCTCCTGTGCGGCGGCCTGCGCCGCGGCTTGCTGCGTCGCCAATTGCTGGGCGGCGGCCTGTTGCGTCTTCTGCTGGTCGGCCAGTCGCTGCTTCTCCAGGTCCGCCTGGCGCTTGGCGTCATC
>JBBRHT010000143.1:0-5554 GCA_038222295.1 Lysobacterales bacterium | reverse complement strand
ACGCGGCGCGACCCAAGTCCGTGATTCACGGTGATGAAGCCAGTACCGCTGGCGCTGGCGGTCGTGATCCAAGCCATAGCGCAAACCCGTTACCGCGGCTGGCATCACTGCGTTGCGTTCGACCCGTGCGACGGGCGATGGGCGATGGGCGATAGACGATGGGCGCCGATGACCCGATGAATCGTGCGCCGTTGTTTCCCTTGCAGCTCACCGCCGACCCGGCGCTTGCGCCACCCGTGCTCCCTCCTCGACAGGCCTGGCGTGGGAACTGCCGATCGGGTGCGCCGTCGCCCCAGCCCGCTCGTGGTCCGTTCCCGCTGCGTGATTGGCACGGGCGATCCAGGGAAGCACCACGGCGAGCAGGTAGAAACGTGATGCGTGGAACTTGTTCCCCATCCGCCGCCGGTTGCGCTCGAGCCATTGCGCCGCCCCCGGCAACATCTCGCGGGCGTCGTGGGCGAAGGCATGCACCTGGTCGAATCGATCGCGGGCAAGGCCAATGAGGTCGAACCGGAAACTGCCTTTCTTCTGCGCGACGTAAGTCAGGTCGCCGAAATGGGCCCCGATGTGCTCGCGCACCAGGATCTTGTTACGCCTGCCGCTGACGTCCACGCGTTTGTTCCGTGGCAACTCCCGCGATACCCATTCGCGCAGCCGACGATCGCAATAGGGATAGGCGACCGGCAGGGACAGCGCATTCCCGGTATAGAGGCCCTTGGCGAATCCGGCCGCAGCCTCGGTGATGCACAGCATCATGGCGCGCAATTCGTCCGCGCTTGTCGCCGACGACAGCTCCTTGTCGAATGGCGCCAGTCGCGCGCGCGACGCGCGCGCGATGTCCCTTCCCATCAGTGCGTCGACTTCATCGTCTGAAAAGCGCGAGCCCGGGAAATATCGCTCGCGGGAATTCATCTGCAAGGTTCCAAGCAGGAAACACAGCTTGAAGTTGTCGCCGATGAGCGGCAGCTCGACCAGGTGCCGCGGCCAGCGCTCATCCTTGGCGAGCATCGTCAGCAGGCGTTTGCGTGCTGGAGCCGGCATGCCGAAATAGATGTCAGACCCCAGTCCGTCGACGATGCCGTCACCGCCCCGCGCACCAATCTCCGTTGCCATGTCGATATACGAGAGCAGCGCGAAGTCGGCCGTCAGCAACGGCATCCGGTGCATGACTTCCAGGTAGCGGTCGTAGCACCGCCCCGGATCGCAGACCACCACCTCATGCCGCAGGCCGAGCGTGCGTGCGACCGTGCTGGCGGATTCGATTTCGTTCTCCTCCTTCCCGCCAAGGTAGGTCAGGCACGTTGCATCCGGCCTTGCTTCCGCCATCGCGATCGCGAGACTCGTTGAATCCTTGCCGCCACTCTGCAACAGCCAGGGGGAGCGCATGTCGGTGGTCGACGTGCGGATCCCATCGCACAGGAGTTCGTGGTACCTGTCGACGAGCTCTCTAGACGACCGCACGTGCCGCTCGGGCTGCATGTCCGCGTCGCGAAATGCAAACCGGAACTCCGGACTGGCGCGCATGTCCTGCGCGGCGTCGAAGCCGAAGCTCGCCAGCTTCACGTTCTCCAGGATGGAGTGCGGGGGATAGACGAATGCGTTGCGGAGGATGTCGGCCACCGAAATCGCATCGATGGTGCCCGGGGAGGACGCCTGGATGCCGGTGAAATCGGGCCTTCCGTGATAGGGAGATAGCTGTATCTGCACGCTTCTTCCATAATTCTTTGTCGAACCGGCGCTTGCCGATTGCGAAGTAGAGCTTGGGTCTTGGGCCATTGATGGCGGCGTGAAAACAGCGTGTCTTGTTCAGCGTCCGGAGTGAAGGCCGCTGGCGTCGGCAAGCAATCCAGCGATTCGCCACCGATCCCATGGAAGGCGGTTGCAGCGGCGGCCTCCGCCCACCGAGCTGAACGAGATCATCGTCGGATCCCTGGTGGCCAAAAGGAAGAAGGCCCAGTCTCACGAGGGTGACCTCGGAGGGGACTGAGCCTTCCATGCCGAAGTGGTCTGGACCGAATTGGCTGGCTGGTTTGCACCATGACCGGCACGTTTCGATTCGTACTTCTTCGACGCGCGCAGGTTACGACTTGGGTTGTGATGCCAATGTCAAGGCAAGGCCCTCATTCCTGGCGCGTCCATGGCCACCAGCCACGGCCGGTGCTGGCGTAGCGATCGGCCGAATACTCGAATCGATTGGAAGCCGAAATGCCGCCACAGATCCAGTACAGCGGGAGGAACAGCGGGCCCAGCACCATGTACTGGAAGACGTGGCCACGCTCATGGTCGGCGAGAACGATCGCCGGCTCGGTGCGCCCGATGCGATGCGCGTAGGTGACACAGGCGCTGTCGAGCGTATCGCCGGTATGCAGGATCGTGTTGCCCAGTGTCAGCGCGCCTCCCGGCCCCCACGGCATGCGATTGAACACCAGCGCAAGCTCGCGACGGCTCCAGCGCACCTGCGCGCCGGACGCGACGCCGGCAATGCCCGCGAGCAAGCCCAGCAACGTGTTGGGAAGGGTCCACAGCATGCCGAGGACCATCCCTGCGCCCCACAGTACGGCCTTCGGCGTCAACGCGACCGCTTGGCCAGCCAGTCATGGATGGTCTGCGGGATCTGCTGCTGGGCCCGACCGGACACGTAGATGCCGATATGTCCGCCCCGGAACGACAACTCGGTGTAATCCCTGGTGCCGACGAGGTCCTTCAACGCACGCGAGGCATCCGGGGGCACGAGGTGATCCTGCTCGGCGAAGATGTTCAGCACAGGCATCTCCACCAGACCCAGATGGACTTCGTTGGCACCGATCCGCACGCCGCCGTTGACGAAACCATTGCCCTGGTAGAACTGCTTGATGAACTGGCGGAAGGCTTCACCGGCCTGGTCGGGCGAATCGAAGATCCACTTTTCCATCCGCAGGAAATCCTCGACCGCCTTCCTGTCATCGAGGATGTCGACCAGCCCGACGTACTTCTGCAGGTTGAGGCGGAACGGCTTCAGCATCAGGTAGCAGTAGTTCATGACGTCGGCGGGCACGTTGCCCAGGGTGTCGACGAAGAGGTCGACGTCGAGGTCGCGGACCCAACCGGACAGCATGTTGTCGTCGGTATGGAAGTCCACCGGCGTCACCATCGTGACCAGGTTGCGGACCCTGGCCGGATGCAAGGCCGCGTAGCACAGCGCGAACACGCCGCCCTGGCAGATGCCCACAAGGTTGACGGCGTCGAGCCGGTGATGCCGGCGCAGGTAGTCGACCGCGCCGCCGAGGAAGCGCTCGATGTAATCCTCGAGCGTCAGGTAGCGGTCCGATCGGTCGGGATACCCCCAGTCGATGATGTAGACGTCCTCCCCGCGCGACAGCAGACCCTTGACGATGGAACGATCCGACTGCAGGTCGACCATGTAAGGACGATTGACCAGCGCGTAGCTGATCAGCACGGGGACGGACGCCGTCGGCACGTGGTCGCCGTGGTAGCGATACAGCACGACGTTGCCGTCGCGCCAGACTTCCTCGCGCTGGGTGGCGCCATAGTCGATGTCATCCAGGTTGCGCAGGGTCTCCAGGCCCGCACCGAGCTTGTCGCGCATGCGCGTTGCTTCGTCCGCGAGGCCCTGTACGGTGAGATTGAGCGGTCCACTCATCGCTGCTTGCCCTTGGCTGTGGTCTTTTTCGCGGCCGCCTTGCGGGCGGCCTGCTTCGCGGTCGTCTTCCCGGCGCGCGTGGGCGCGGCAGGCTTGGATGCGGCTGCGGATTTTGCCCTTCCTGGCGCAGTCGCAGCGGACGCGCGGCCAGCATGGGATGTCTTGGCCGCCGCAGCCGCTGGCTTGGAGAGCTCGGCCCGCGCATCCGGCTGACGGTCGGCAATGTCGTCGCGCAGCTTGCGCATCGCGCGCTCCAGGTCGGCGATCTTGCGGAAGGCGGCATCCAGGTCCGAGCGCGTCGGCATCCCGAGGGTCGCGCTCATCCGCTCGACTTCGCCCTGCACGGCCTGCCGCAGCCGCATCTGCGCATTGACCCGTGCGCCGTAGGCGTCGCGGAATTCCGCTGACAATGCCATCTCGGCATAGGCTTCCTCGGCGGCTTCGATCCACAGGTCGAACAAGGCCCGCGCAGTCGTCAGCTGCCGTCCGGGCGCATCGCGTTCGGCGAGCTTCTGCTCGAAGACGGCATAGGCACGCTGCCCGGACTTGAGCATCAACGCGTTGTAGGCGTTCTCGTGCTGCTGCAGGTCCAGTTGCGCCTGCGCGAACTTCTGCAACCGCTCCTGGTGCTCGCGGCCGATGCCGAACGCCGGCATTCCCAGCAATGTCGCGTTCTCGCGCCGCCATGCATCGAGCCACGGTGCCGCCGCTTCGGTCCACTGCTCCAGCCCCTGGGCGCCCTGCCCCTGCATCGCGCGGAACATCTCGGGGAATGGATTGTCCCCCAATGCGCCCATGGTCCGCTTCCACTCGGCGGCGATGTCGTGCGGCTTGGCCTGGCGACCGGCGAATTGCGCGGCGACCTGCTGCATCTGCCCGTACCAGTCGCGGGCCTGCGCGTTGAAGCGTTCGACCGTGGCGTTGGCGTCATGCGACTTGCCTTGCGCGAGCTTGCTCCACCAGTCGATGGCGTCCTGCCAGTCGGGCGCGGTTGATGCCCCGGTCGCGGGGCCATTGCGCATGGCATTGCCCCAGCCGGCCCAGTACTGTCGTGCGAGGGACTCGAAATCACCCGGCCATTGCGTGTTCATCAGTGTCTCCAGTGGTGCGCCATGCTAGCGCCGCGCAGGTTGTCCTGGCGTTTGCAGCTCAGGGCTTGGGGAGATGCAGCGTCTTGCTGATCATCAGCGACCCGGACAGCGCGTACACCAGCACCAGGGGATGCAGCAACCAGGGGCCAAGCCTGATGACGCCACCCCAGAGGTCGACGCCAAGGTGGTCCTGGTGCGCGGCCAGGGCCAGCAGGCCCACGATGACGATGCTGGTGGGGATCGGCGTCCCCTCGAAGTACCTGACCTTGCCCTCGTCGCCGGACAGCGATTCGGCGGTGACGTTGTAACGCGCCAGGCGGCTGACGCCGCAGCCGACGAAGTACGACAGCACCACCCAGTCCCAGCCGCCCTGCAGGCCGCAGGCGTAGCCCAGCGCGGCGGGCGCAACGCCGAAGGAAATCACGTCGGCGAGCGAATCCAGCTCGCGTCCAAGGGTGGATGCGACCTTGCGCCAGCGCGCGATGCGGCCGTCCAGCACATCGAACACGAATGCGGCCGGGATCAGCCCCATGCCCCACAGCAGGTCACGGACGACGCCGTCCTGCAGGAAGCGCATCGCCGCGAACACCGCGCCGGTGCCGCAGAAGGCATTGGCCAGCGTGAACCAGTCGGCGAGGTGGAACTCGCGCAACATCGAGAAATGGCGTCGTTTCATGTCGGGTTCCCGCGAAGACAGGCGCCAGCGTGCCAAATAACGGGTGAAGGCGGCAAACTGTGGCCTCCGGGCCGCAGTACGGCACGACACGATCCAGGCAAGAAACAGGCCATCCCATGCCATCCGCGACGGCGTTGTGCACAGGGT